>NZ_JBSFHY010000010.1:205867-241174 GCF_053597295.1 Streptomyces sp. NPDC001450 | reverse complement strand
AAGTACGTCCAGTACGAGGACTTCCGGCCGGCACGCCGAGAGCACGCACCGGACGCCGCTCCTTGACGGGCAAACGTTGCCTGCCGGGGCACTAGCCTTCTCACGTGATCGAGATTGTCGAGACCGACGCCGGGACCGCCCGCATCACCTGGCACCGGGCGAAGCAGGCGCGGCTGGTGCTGGCCGTGAGCCACGGGGCCGGCGGCGGCATCGAGGCGCGGGACCTGCAGGCGCTCGCCCAGGTGCTCCCGCAGCATGGCGTGACCGTGGCCCTCGTCGAGCAGCCCTGGCGGGTCGCGGGCAGGAGGGTCGCGCCCGCGCCGAAGACGCTGGACACCGGTTGGCGCGGCATCTGGCCCGCGCTGGCCGGGATGGCGTTGCCGGTGATCTCCGGCGGCCGCAGCGCGGGCGCCCGGGTCGCCTGCCGCACCGCCACGGAGCTGGGCGCGCACGCCGTGCTCGCGCTGAGCTTCCCGCTGCACCCGCCGGGCAAGCCGGAGCGCTCCCGCGCCGACGAGCTGCTCGGCGCCGGTGTGCCCACGCTCGTCGTCCAGGGCGGAAACGATCCCTTCGGCAAGCCGGACGAGTTCCCTGAGGGGTCCTACCAGCTGGTCGAGGTGCCGTACGGCGATCACGGTTTCGCCGTGCCGAAGCGCGCGGAGATCACGCAGGAGCGGGCACTGGAGATCGTCACCGACGGGGTCGTGGAGTGGGTCGCGTCACTCGGCTGACCCCCGGGAATGCTGCACGGTGGAGCGCTGTTGTGGCGGACAGAAGTGCTGAAGCACCGGCACCGACGTCGTGGAGAGGAAGTCCGCCGCATGGGTTCGACCATCTGCCCGAGCCGCAGCAGCCGCACTGACCTGGACTGGACGGTGCTGCGCGCGGGCAAGACGGACAAGACCGCTCCTATTCGAGCGGCGGCAGGCACGGGTCGTGTTCTATCCTCCGAAACGAGTGGGATCGGTTTCGGTCCCGCCCGGGATCTTGAGGAGGTGGGTCCGGTCACTGGGACGGACGCAGGGACCGACAACGGCCAGGCGGAGCTGCCCGAGGGCCGGGGCGACAGCGCGGAGTCGACCACGGAGCGCAGCGCGCGCTTCGAGCGGGACGCGCTCGAATTCCTCGACCAGATGTACTCGGCCGCGCTGCGCATGACGCGTAACCCGGCCGACGCCGAGGATCTGGTGCAGGAGACGTATGCCAAGGCGTACGCGTCCTTCCACCAGTTCCGTGAGGGCACCAACCTCAAGGCGTGGCTGTACCGGATCCTCACCAACACCTTCATCAACTCGTACCGCAAGAAGCAGCGCGAGCCCCAGCGCAGCGCGGCCGAGGAGATCGAGGACTGGCAGCTCGCCCGTGCCGAGTCGCACATGTCGACGGGTCTGCGCTCCGCCGAGTCGCAGGCGCTCGACCACCTGCCCGACTCGGACGTGAAGGAAGCGCTGCAGGCGATCCCCGAGGAGTTCCGCATCGCCGTCTATCTCGCGGACGTAGAAGGCTTTGCGTACAAGGAGATCGCGGACATCATGGGGACACCCATCGGTACGGTGATGTCCCGGCTGCACCGGGGCCGCCGTCAACTGCGCGGAATGCTCGAGGACTACGCCCGTGAGCGCGGGCTGGTCCCGGCCGGCGCCGGAGAGTCGAACGAAGCGAAAGGCTCGGGCTCATGAGCTGCGGAGAGCCGCACGAGACTGACTGCAGTGAGGTCCTCGACCATCTGTACGAGTTCCTCGACAGTGAGATGCCGGACGTCGATCGCGACAAGTTCCAGCACCACTTCGAGGAATGCTCTCCGTGCCTGGAGAAGTACGGCCTGGAGCAGGCCGTGAAGAAGCTGGTCAAGCGCTGCTGCGGCCATGACGACGTGCCGGCCGACCTGCGCGCCAAGGTCATGGGGCGGATCGACCTGATCCGCTCCGGGCAGACCGTCCCCGAGCACGACGTGACCGCCACGCCTCAGGAGAGCTGAAGACCGGCCATCACCCGAATGTGCTAATCCTCGGGTCCTGAGCCCCGGACCCCCCGATTCCCGCCCTAGGCTCCGAGCCCGGACAGGCACGGTCGGGGAGGGGCGTCATGGAGGCGGTTCCGGCGAGGGCACGGGGCTATGTGGCCTGCGTCGCCCTGCTGGCCGTGGTCTGCGTCCTGCCCCTGCCGGCCACCCACACGCCCTGGTGGGCGCTCGGTCTGCTCACCGCGCTTTACGCGGCCTGCGAGCACGTCGTACGGCGCCGCCTGGGCGGCACCTTCTACCCCGTTCTGCTCGCCGGGGCGTTCCTGCTGTCCCCGCCCGCCGCCGCGCTCGTGCCGGTGCCGGCCGCGCTGCTCGCCCGCGTCGAGGAGCGGCCCGTGGGGCTGCGCCGCGTGTGGCGGGCCGCGCAGCCCTCGCTCGCCGTGTGGGGCGCGGCCCAGGTGCACGGGGCGCTCGGCGGCCGGAACACCGTCGTGGCCTGCGACTTCCCGTACGCGCTCCTGCCCGCCGGGGCGGCCGTCCTCGCCTTCTGCCTGGTGCTCACCGTGCTCGACGGCGGCATCCGCGCAGCAGTCGAGCGGGTGCCTCTGCGCCGGGCCTGGCGCGGGCTGCTGTACCGCTCCCTCGCGCCGGTCGCCGTGCACGGACTCGCCGGGCTGATGATGGCCGTGCTGTGGCGCAGCCGGTACGGGCCCGTCGCCGCGCTGCTCGTGCTGCTGCCGATGTGCGTCTCGTGCTGGGTCTTCGCCCAGTACCACCGGGAGCGCGCCGCCCACCAGGCGACCATTCGCGCACTGGTGCAGGCCGTCGACCTCAAGGACGGCTACACCCGCGGCCACAGCGAGCGGGTCGGCCAGGCCTCGGTGATGATCGCCCGCGAACTCGGCATGGACGACGAACGCGTCGAGGTGCTGCGCTTCGCCGGCATCCTGCACGACGTCGGCAAGCTCGGCGTGCCCACCCGGCTGCTGCGCAAGGACGGCCCGCTGACCCCCGAGGAGCGGCGGATCATCGAGCTGCACCCCGAGTACGGCCACGAGATGGTCCGCGGGATCTCCTTCCTCGGCGAGGCCCGCGCGGCGATCCTGCACCACCACGAACGGCTCGACGGCAGCGGTTACCCCTACGGACTGGTGGGCGGTCAGATCCCCGAGTGCGCCCGCGTGGTGGCCGTCGCGGACGCCTTCGACGCGATGACCTCCACCCGCTCCTACCGCAGGGCCCGCCCGGTCGAGGCGGCCGTCACCGAGCTGGAGCGGTGCGCCGGGACCCAGTTCGACCCGCGCATGGTCACGGCGCTCGTCCGGGCCCTCGGCCGCTACGGCTGGCACCCGGCCGTCACGGCCGACGAGACGGCAGAGCGGATCCCGGCCCAGCAACCGGTCGCCGGCAGTCCCAGCGGGGCATCCCGATGACCGCCCTCCGGCTCATCCACACCTGTGCCGCCCTCACCGCCGCGGTCTCCCTCTCCGTCACCCTGTGGACCGGCATAGCCGACCGGGGCGTCGCACTCGCCTTCGGGGTGCTCATAGCCGTCGGCGAACTGACCCGGTGGAGCGGAGCCCAGGTGCGGCAGGCCGCGCCGCTCGGCACCGCCGGATCGCTGTCGTACGCCCTGCTGGGCGCCGACGCGGGACAGCCGACTCTCCACGACGCGCCGCAGGTCGTCACCATCGTCCTCGCCGCCTCCCTGCTCGGCGGCGTCCCGCACATCTGGTGCGGACGCACCCCGACCCTCGACCACCTCGCCCGCCGCGTCCTGAGCGTCGGCTTCGCCGCCGTCTGCTTCCAACCCCTCTACAACAAGGGCGCGTTCGAGTCCTGGGACGGCGCGGCCTACGCGCTGCTGCTCATCGCCCTGCTCGTTCTCACCGCCCTGTGCGACGCCGTCCTCGCCGCCGCCCTCGCCCACTCCCGCACCCACTGGCCCTTCGGCCCGCTCCTGCGCGACGAACTGCGCGCACTGCTCGGCATCGGATCCGCCGTCTGCGCGACCGGCGCGGTGATGGCGCTCGCGGTCGCCGTGGTCGGACTGTGGGCGCTGCCGGTGTTCTGCCTGCCGCTGCTGCTCGCCCAGCTCTCCGTCCGCCGCTACGCCGCCGTGCGCGCCACCTACCGGCAGACCATCGCCTCCCTCGCCCGGGCCACCGAGATCGCCGGATACACCCCGACGGGGCACGCCCGCCGGGTCGCCACGCTCAGCCTGGCCGTCGGCCGGGACCTGGGCCTGTCCGGGCCCGGGCTGACCGTCCTGGAGTACGCGGCCCTCATGCACGACATCGGCCAGCTCAGCCTGGTCGACCCCGTCCCCGCAGGCGCCACCGCCGCCCTGCCCCAGGAGGAGCAGCGGCGCATCGCCCTGCTCGGCGGGGCCGTCGTACGGCAGACCGGGGTGGACGCGGCCGTCGCCGTGGTCGTGGAGCGGCAGGCCGACCCCTGCCGGGAGCAGCCGCTCGCCGCGCGGATCGTCAGGGCCGTCAACGCCTACGAGGAGAAGGCCCGGGACGCCGGACCCGACGGGCCGCTCAGGGCCCTGGAGGAGCTGCGCCTGGCCACCGCCGGGGACTACGCTCCCGAGGTCGTGGAGTCGCTCGCCCGGGTTCTGGCCCGGGACTGTCTGACGCTGCCCGCGATGGGGTAACCCATGGGTAATGAGCGCCCTTCCCACCGTACGTGGTTGGATGCGAGGGAGAGGGTGTCCGGGGGCACAAGCCAGCCCACGTGGAACTGGAACTGGCAGGCGGGAATCGTGAGGATCTTCGGCAAGGGACGGCACCGGCCCTCCGCCTCCTGGCGGCAGGCCACCGACCGCGCGTTCACGCTCATCGGCGACGGCCGGTACGAGGACGCGGGCGAACTGCTGACACGCGCGGCCGACCTGGAACCCTGGCTGGCGGAGTCCTGGTTCAACCTCGCCCTGCTGCACAAGTTCCGGCACGACTGGGAGCAGGCCCGCGCCGCCGGACTGCGCGCCGTGGCCCTCCTGGACCGGGAGAGCGGCGCCCCCGACTGGTGGAACGTGGGCATCGCCGCGACGGCCCTGCAGGACTGGCCGCTGGCCCGCCGCGCCTGGCAGGCGTACGGGCTGCGGGTACCGGGCGGCGCCGCGGCCTCCGGCGAGCCGCTCGGCATGGAGCTGGGCAGCGCGGCCGTACGGCTCTCCCCGGAGGGTGAGGCCGAGGTGGTGTGGGGCCGCAGGCTGGACCCGGCCCGGATCGAGGTGCTGTCCATCCCGCTTCCCTCGTCCGGGCGGCGTTGGGGCGAGGTCGTGCTGCACGACGGCGTCCCGCACGGCGAGCGCACGACGTCCGCCGGGCACTCCTACCCGGTCTTCGACGAGATCGAGCTGTGGGCGCCCTCGCCGGTCCCCACCTGGGTGGTGCTGCTGGAGGCGGCCACCGAGGCCGACCGGGACGCGCTGGAGCAGCTGGCCGCGGACGCGGGGTTCGCCGCGGAGGACTGGTCGTCCTCGGTGCGGCTGCTGTGCCGGATGTGCTCGGAGTCGCGGATGCCCTCGGACGAGGGGGACGGGGTGCATCTGGATCCGCATGACCACAGCGAGCCGGGTCATCCCGGGCCGCTCGGGCATCGCACGGACGGGCAGCTCTGGGTTCCCGAACGGGAGTGCGGGGTGGCTGCGCCGGCTTCACTCGTGCGGGGGTTGCTGGACGGCTGGGTTGCGGACAGCCCGGACTCCAGGGACTGGCGGGATCTCGAAGAGGTTTGCTGAGACCACGGCTGGCTGCGGGTCCGATGTGGCTGGTCGCTCCCCCAAGTTCTCGGCTTCGCTCGAACAGGGGGACCCCCATCGCGGCGGAGCCGCCTTTCGGCACAGTCCCGCGCCCCTTCAGGGCGCGCCCACGTACCCTGTACCAGCAACTTCACCCCTTGTTTTCCTGAGGAAGGCGTACGTCGGTCATGGCGCAGCAGGACACCGATCAGCAGCACGCGGGCGTGCTCCCCGTCGACGACGAGGGCTATGTCGTCGACACGGAGGACTGCGAGGAGCGCGAGAACGCCTGGCGCGAGCGCGGCACCTCGCGGCCGATCACGGTCGTCGGCAACCCGGTCCTGCACAAGGAGTGCAAGGACGTCACCGAGTTCGGTGCGGAGCTGGACCAGCTGGTCGCGGACATGTTCGCCAGCCAGCGCACCGCCGAGGGCGTTGGCCTGGCCGCCAACCAGATCGGCGTCGACCTGAAGGTCTTCGTCTACGACTGCATGGACGACGAGGGCGTCCGGCACGTCGGCGTGGTGTGCAACCCGAAGCTGGTCGACCTGCCCGCCGACAGGCGCCGGCTCGACGACAGCAACGAGGGCTGCCTGTCCGTACCGACCGCGTACGCGTCGCTCGCGCGGCCCGACTACGCCGAGGTGACCGGCCAGGACGAGAAGGGCAACCCGATCAAGGTCCGCGGCTCCGGCTACTTCGCTCGCTGTTTGCAGCACGAGACCGATCACCTGTACGGGTACCTGTACATCGACCGTCTGTCCAAGCGTGACCGCAAGGACGCGCTGCGGCAGATGGCCGAGAACGAGCCACGCTACCCCGTCGTCGCCAACGACTGAGACGTCCGGTCCGACCCCACGGACACCGTACGAGAGCAGCAACGACGCACGCTACGACGCCTGTTCGGGATCCTTCCCGAACAGGCGTCGTTCGTTTGTTCGTCGCAAGATTCCCAGCATCCCGGGGTGGTGAGTGAAGCAAATCCGTTCCCATAATGGTCAGTTGTGGTGCTGAATGGGAAGAGCGGGGATACGCAACGGCGCACGCCCGGCACGGCACGGAGGGGTGTGCGCTCCTGGCGGCTGAGAGGGGACTGTTCGTGCACGCTTTCTCACACGGCACCACATCGTCGACAGCGGTCGCGGTGCCACCGTCTCTCGCCCTCCCGGTGATCGAGGACGTGATTCCCCGACAACTGCACCAGTATTGGCCAAAGCTTCAGGAGAAGACCAGGCAGTGGCTCCTGGAAAAACGGCTGATGCCGGCGGACAAGGTGCGGGAATATGCCGATGGTCTGTGCTACACCGACCTGATGGCGGGGTACTACACCGGCGCCCCCGACGAGGTCCTGCAGGCCATTGCGGACTACAGCGCCTGGTTCTTCGTCTGGGACGACCGGCACGACCGTGACCGGGTGCACGGCCGGGTGGCCGACTGGCGCCGGCTCAGGCGCCGCCTGCACGCGGCCCTCGACGCACCCCGGCACCATCTGCACCACCCGGACCCCCTGGTGGCAGGGTTCGCGGACAGTGTGCTGCGGCTGTACTCGTTCCTGCCGCGCACCTGGAACCTGCGGTTCGCCCGGCACTTCCACGACGTGATCGAGGCCTACGACCGTGAGTTCCGCAACCGGAGCACGGGGTACGTCCCGCAGGTCGAGGAATACCTCGCCCTGCGGCGGCTCACGTTCGCGCACTGGATATGGACGGACCTGCTGGAACCGAGCGCCGGGTGTGAACTCCCGGACACCGTGCGGAAACATCCGTCCTATCGCCGTGCGGCCCTGCTGAGCCAGGAATTCGCCGCCTGGTACAACGACCTCTGCTCACTGCCGAAGGAAATAGCGGGCGACGAGGTGCACAATCTCGGAATCAGTCTCATCACCCATGAGGGACTGACGCTCGAAGAAGCGGTGGAGGAAATCAGGCGGCGCGTCGAGAAATGCATCGCCGAATTCTTCGAAGCCGAGCGGGACGCCCTGCGGTTCGCCGGCGAACTCGCCGACGGCACGGCCCGCGGAAGGGAATTGAGCGCCGCCGTCCGCGCCTGTGTCGGCTATATGCGGAACTGGTTCAGCTCCGTCTACTGGTTCCACCACGAGTCCGGCCGGTACATGGTCGACAGCTGGGACGACCGGTCCACGCCCCCGTACGTCAACAACGAAGCGGCAGGTGACGAATGACCGTCGAGTCTGTGAAGCCCGTGGCCCCCGAGAGCACCGAACTGCGTGAACCGCCCCTCGCCGGCGGTGCCGTCCCGGTCCTCGGCCACGGCCTGAAACTGGTCCGCGACCCGCTCGCCTTCATGTCCGGGCTGCGTGAGCACGGCGACGTCGTACGGCTGAAGCTCGGCCCCAAGACGGTGTACGCCGTCACCACACCGGCGCTCACCGGCGCACTCGCGCTCAGCCCCGACTACAAGATCGACGGCCCGCTGTGGGAGTCCCTCGAAGGCCTGCTCGGCAAGGAGGGCGTGGCCACCGCCAACGGCCCCCGGCACCGCCGCCAGCGGCGCACCATCCAGCCCGCCTTCCGGCTCGACGCGATCCCCGCCTACGGCACGATCATGGAGGAGGAGGCGCATGCCCTGACCGAGCGCTGGCAGGTGGGCGAGACCGTCGACTGCACCTCGGAGTCGTTCCGGGTCGCGGTGCGCATCGCCGCCCGCTGTCTGCTGCGCGGCGACTACATGGACGAGCGCGCGGAGCGGCTGAGCATTGATCTCGCCACCGTCTTCCGCGGTATGTACCGCAGGATGGTCGTCCCGCTCGGGCCGCTCTACCGGCTGCCGTTCCCCGCCAACCGCGAATTCAACCGGGCACTGGCCGATTTGCATCTGCTGGTCGACGAGATCGTCGCCGAGCGGAGGGCATCTGGTCAAAAGCCGGACGATTTGCTGACGGCATTGCTGGAGGCGAGGGACGACAATGGCGACCCCATCGGGGAACAGGAGATCCACGACCAGGTGGTCGCGATACTCACCCCCGGCAGCGAAACAGTCGCCTCCACGATCATGTGGCTGCTCCAGGTGCTCGCGGAACACCCGGAACACGCCGAGAAGGTGCGCGCCGAGGTCGAATCCGTGACCGGCGGCCGGCCCGTTGCATTCGCGGACGTCCGGAAGCTCAGGTACACCAACAATGTCGTCGTCGAGGCCATGCGGCTGCGGCCCGCCGTATGGATACTGACGCGGCGCGCGGTGACGGACACCGCGCTCGGGGGCTATCGCATTCCGGCGGGGGCGGACATCGTGTACAGCCCTTACGCCATCCAGCGCGACGGCCGTTCCTACGGGCACCACCTCGACTTCGACCCCGACCGCTGGCTGCCCGAGCGGGTCAAGGAGGTGCCCAAGTACGCGATGAGCCCCTTCAGCGTCGGCAACCGCAAGTGCCCCAGCGACCACTTCTCCATGTCCCAGCTGAGCCTGATCACCGCGGCGATCTCGGCGAAGTACCGCTTCGAGCAGGTCAGCGGGTCGAACGACACCACCCGCGTGGGCATCACGCTCCGTCCCCACCGGCTGCTGCTGCAGCCCGTGGAGTGGTGAGCGACGCCCGTCGGTGACCGGCGCGCGTTCAGGCGGCTTGCGAGCCCCGGAACGCGCGCCGGATCGGTGGTCGGCCGAGGGCGGCCCGACTCAGAAGTCCTCGTCCAGGTCGACCGTGCCCTCCACGGCCACCTGGTACGCCGACGGGCGCCGCTCGAAGAAGTTCGTCAGCTCCTGAACGCCCTGCAGCTCCATGAAGGAGAAGGGGTTCTCGGAGCCGTACACCGGGGCGAAGCCGAGGCGGGTGAGGCGCTGGTCGGCGACGCACTCGAGGTACTGCCGCATCGAGTCGGTGTTCATGCCCGGGAGGCCGTCACCGCACAGGTCACGAGCGAACTGCAGCTCGGCCTCGACGGCCTCCCGCAGCATGTCGGTGACCTGCTGCTGCAGCTCGTCGTCGAACAGGTCCGGCTCCTCCTTGCGGACGGTGTCGACCACGTCGAAAGCGAAGGACATGTGCATCGTCTCGTCGCGGAACACCCAGTTGGTGCCGGTGGCGAGACCGTGCAGCAGACCCCGGCTGCGGAACCAGTAGACGTACGCGAAGGCGCCGTAGAAGAACAGGCCCTCGATGCACGCGGCGAAGCAGATGAGGTTGAGCAGGAAGCGCCGGCGGTCCGCCTTGGACTCCAGGCGGTCCAGCTTCTCGACCTCGTTGATCCACTTGAAGCAGAACCCGGCCTTTTCGCGGATGGACGGGATGTTCTCCACGGCCGCGAAGGCGGCGGCGCGGTCGTCCGGGTCGGGAAGGTAGGTGTCGAGCAGCGTCAGATAGAACTGGACGTGCACGGCCTCCTCGAACAGCTGGCGCGACAGGTACAGGCGCGCCTCCGGGGAGTTGATGTGCTTGTACAGCGTCAGCACCAGGTTGTTCGCGACGATCGAGTCGCCCGTCGCGAAGAAGGCCACCAGGCGGCCGATCAGGTGCTGCTCGGCCGGCGTCAGCCTGGCGAGGTCGGCGACGTCCGAGTGGAGGTCGACCTCCTCGACGGTCCAGGTGTTCTTGATGGCGTCCCGGTAGCGCTCGTAGAAGTCGGGGTAGCGCATGGGCCGCAGGGTGAGTTCGAAGCCCGGGTCGAGGAGGTTGGTGTTACGGGTGGTCATTACTGGCAGGCCTCGCAGGACTCGGGGTTCTCAAGGGAGCAGGCGACGGCGTCGGGGTCGGCGACCTGCTGCACGGGGATGGGCGTCTGGGTCTGCGCCTGGGCGGCGCGGGCGATGCGGGTCGCCGGGCGGGAGCGCAGGTAGTACGTCGTCTTCAGGCCCTGCTTCCAGGCGTACGCGTACATCGAGGAGAGCTTGCCGATGGTCGGCGTCTCCATGAACAGGTTCAGGGACTGCGACTGGTCCAGGAACGGCGTGCGGGCCGCGGCCATGTCGATCAGGCCGCGCTGCGGGATCTCCCACGCCGTGCGGTACAGCGCCCGCACGTCGGCCGGGATCCACGCGAAGTCCTGCACCGAGCCGTTGGAGTCCCGCAGCGCCTCACGGGTGCGCGCGTCCCAGACGCCCAGCTCCTTGAGGTCCTGCACCAGGTAGGAGTTGACCTGAAGGAACTCACCGGACAGCGTCTCGCGCTTGAACAGGTTGGAGACCTGCGGCTCGATGCACTCGTACACGCCCGCGATGGACGCGATGGTGGCGGTCGGGGCGATCGCCAGCAGCAGCGAGTTGCGCATGCCGACCGCGGCGATCCGCTCACGCAGGGCCGCCCAGCGCTCGGGCCAGGTCAGCTCGGCGTCGTAGTGGTCGGGGTGCAGGACACCCCGGGCGGTCCGGGTCTTGTCCCAGGCAGGCAGCGCGCCGTTGCGCTCGGCCAGGTCGGCGGAGGCCTCGTACGCGGCGAGCATGATCCGCTCGGCGATCCGCGTCGACAGGGCCTTGGCCTCGGCTGAGTCGAAGGGCAGGCGCAGCTTGAAGAAGACGTCCTGCAGACCCATCGCACCCAGGCCCACCGGACGCCACTTGGCGTTGGAGCGGCCCGCCTGCTCGGTCGGGTAGAAGTTGATGTCGACCACGCGGTCGAGGAAGGTGACGGCCGTGCGGACGGTCTCGTCGAGGCGCTTCCAGTCGACGTCCCCGTCGCGCACGAAGGCACCGAGGTTGACCGAGCCCAGGTTGCAGACCGCCGTCTCGCCGTCGTCGGTGACCTCCAGGATCTCCGTGCAGAGGTTGGAGGAGTGGACGACGTGGCCCGCCTCGGCCGTCTGGTTGGCGGTGCGGTTCGCGGCGTCCTTGAAGGTCATCCAGCCGTTGCCGGTCTGCGCGAGGGTGCGCATCATCCGGCCGTACAGGTCGCGGGCCGGGATGGTCTTCTTCGCGAGCCCGTTCGCCTCCGCCTTGCGGTAGGCCGCATCGAACTCCTCGCCCCACAGGTCGACGAGCTCCGGCACGTCGGCCGGGGAGAACAGCGACCACTGCTCGTCGGCGTTGACCCGGCGCATGAACTCGTCCGGGATCCAGTGCGCCAGGTTGAGGTTGTGGGTACGGCGGGCGTCCTCACCGGTGTTGTCGCGCAGCTCCAGGAACTCCTCGATGTCGGAGTGCCAGGTCTCCAGGTACACCGCGGCAGCGCCCTTGCGCCGGCCGCCCTGGTTCACCGCGGCCACCGAGGCGTCCAGGGTCTTCAGGAACGGGACGATGCCGTTGGAGTGCCCGTTGGTGCCGCGGATCAGCGAACCGCGGCTGCGGATGCGGGAGTACGACAGACCGATGCCGCCGGCGTGCTTGGAGAGGCGGGCGACCTGGTGGTAGCGGTCGTAGATGGAGTCCAGCTCGTCCAGCGGGGAGTCGAGGAGGTAGCAGGACGACATCTGCGGGTGCCGCGTACCGGAGTTGAAGAGGGTGGGGGAGGAGGGCAGGTAGTCGAGGCGGCTCATGAGCCCGTAGAGCGCGGCGACCTCGTCGACGGAGCGGGTCGTGTCGTCCTCGGCGAGACCCGCGGCGACGCGCAGCATGAAGTGCTGGGGCGTCTCGATCACCTTGCGGGTGAGGGGGTGGCGCAGCAGGTAGCGGCTGTGCAGGGTGCGCAGGCCGAAGTAGCCGAAGCGGTCGTCGCCGGCCGCGTCGATCAGCGTGTCGAGACGCTCGGCGTGCAGCCGTACGAACTCCGCGGTGCGGTCGGCGACCAGGCCCTCGCGGTGGCCCACGGCGACGGACCCGGTGAAGGACGTCACGCCCTGCGAGGCGGCCTCGGCGCGGATCGAGATGGTCAGCAGCCGGGCGGCCAGCCGGGAGTAGGCCGGGTCCTCGGAGATGAGGCCGGCGGCCGCCTCCGTGGCCAGCTCGCGCAACTCCGCCTCGTCGGCCCGCGATGACCGGCCCCGCAGCGCGGCTGCGGCGACCCGGCCGGGGTCGGCGTCGGGGAGGTCGGCGGTCAGCTCGGTCAGGGTCCGCAGCAGCGCGGCACCGGGACCGTCGGTCTCCACCGGAGCTGCGGTCGCCTGGACGGCTGAAGCCGGGTCGGCTGGCGCGATGGTCACGTGGGGCTCTCCCTCGCTCGGCACGGGGCCTGGCGGAGGGCAGGGGCAGCACGAGCGCGCACGGCGTCGCGTCCACCGGCCCACTCCACGAGGCCCGGACGTCTGAAGGCACCCGGACCGGACGGCCGGGCGCGCGCTGCCGTCAGGTCCTCGGACTGAACAGGCGTGCGGATGCACGCAAGTACACCGTTGCGGGACAGTTCCGGATTCGCACCGGATTCCCCTGCGGCGACAGCGAGGATGAGCATACATCTAGTGCCGGGTTGTGGTGTCACCCCCAGATGTTGTGTCTGTTGCGTGTTGTGGCGGCTTCAGAGGGTCAACAGCGGGCCGCCGTGGTGCTTGTTGTCGGCGGCCCGCTGCGGGTGGATCGTGGTTGCTCGCGCCCACGGGCCGAGGCGCGTGCCAATACAGCCCCGCGCCCCTTTGGGGGCGTGCCTCAGTGCCCGGCGTCTGCCGTGGCCGGCGGAAGTTCCACCTGAACTCCCGGATCGCCCGCGTCCGCCGTGTAGTCCTCCGGGCGGGTCTCGTCGAGGCCCTCGGGGGCCTTCAGCGCCTTCATGGCGAAGGTCAGGACCACCGTGACGGCGACGTTCAGCACGAAGGCCGTGAGACCGATGTAGCCGATCTCACCGATGCCCGGGATCTCCTTGGCGGAGCCACCGAAGTGCTTCTGGGTCGGCGAGGCCACCCCGTATGCGGCGACCGTGCCGTAGACCATGCCGACCGCCCAGCCGGCGAGCAGCGCCCAGCGGTGGAACCAGCGCGTGAACAGGCCGCCGACCAGGGCCGGGAAGGTCTGCAGGATCCAGATGCCGCCCAGCAGCTGGAAGTTGATGGCGACCGTCTTGTCCATCGTCAGGACGAAGACCAGCGCGCCCACCTTCACCAGCAGCGACACGAGCTTGGAGACCCGGGTCTCCTGCTCGGCCGTGGCGTCGGGGTTGATGAAGTCCTTGTAGATGTTGCGGGTGAAGAGGTTCGCCGCCGCGATGGACATGATGGCCGCGGGCACGAGGGCACCGATGCCGATCGCCGCGAAGGCCACGCCCGCGAACCAGTCCGGGAACATGTCCTCGAACAGCTGCGGAATCGCCAGCTGCCCGTTGGTGACCTGCACCCCGGCCGCGATCGCCATGAAGCCGAGCAGCGCGAGCAGGCCCAGCATCAGCGAGTACAGCGGCAGGATCGTGGTGTTGCGCCGGATCACCTCACGGCTCCTGGAGGAGAGCGTCGCGGTGATCGAGTGCGGGTACATGAACAGCGCGAGCGCCGAACCGAGCGCCAGCGTGGCGTACGTCCACTGGCCCGCGGGGGCCGGTACGAGCCCGCCCGCACCCGCCTTCGTGAACTTCTCGCCGGCCTTGGCGAAGATGTCGTCGAAGCCGCCCAGCTTGATCGGGATGTAGATGATCGCCACCGCGATGACGATGTAGATCAGCGTGTCCTTGACGAACGCGATCAGCGCGGGCGCGCGCAGGCCCGACGAGTAGGTGTACGCGGCCAGCACGCCGAAGGCGATGAGCAGCGGCAGATCCTTCACGAACCAGTTGGTGTTCTCGCCGCCGCCGACGCCCATCACGTCCAGCACCGCCTGGATGCCGACGAGCTGGAGCGCGATGTACGGCATCGTCGCGAGGATGCCGGTGAGCGCCACGGCCAGCGACAGGCCCTTGGAGCCGAAGCGGCCGCGCACGAAGTCCGAGGTCGTCACGTAGCCGTGCTTGTGCGAGACCGACCACAGGCGGGGCAGGAACGTGAAGATCAGCGGGTAGACCAGGATGGTGTACGGCACGGCGAAGAAGCCGGCCGCGCCCGCCGTGTAGATCGCCGCCGGTACGGCGACGAAGGTGTACGCCGTGTACAGGTCGCCGCCGAGCAGGAACCAGGTGACCCAGGTGCCGAACGACCGTCCCCCCAGGCCCCATTCGTCCAGGGAGTGCTCGTTCTCGGCCCTGCGCCAGCGGGCGGCCAGGAAGCCCATGGCCGTGACGGCCAGGAAGAAGAAGATGAAGACGCCGAGCGCGACGCCGTTGACGCCGTTCTTCACTGCGCCGCCCCCTTGCCCTGAGTGGCCCTGCGGGCGCTCTGGTCACGCCGCCAGAGCTTGTACGCGAGCATCGTGAGTGCGGTGGAGACCAGCACCCACAGCATCTGGTACCAGTAGAAGAACGGGATCCCGATGAACGCGGGGTCCGTCTTGGCGTACGAGCCCACCCACAGCATCGCCACGAAGGGCGCGACGAGACACAGGCCGATGATCACGCGGGCCGGCGTCACGACCGGTGGTCTCACTTCAGGCGTTTCGGACATGCCACGGCTCCGTCCCCTCGCTGATCATCTGTGTAATGCGCAGGCAATCTAGGTGACGGTGTCGTGGCAGCGGAAGACCTCGACCGCATAACGGTATGTCGATTTGGAGGTTGTGGCGTGAAGACGCCAACTTCCCTCAGTCCTGTGGGCGCTTGAGGCGTGCCACGAACTTGTACCGGTCGCCCCGGTAGACGGAGCGCACCCATTCCACCGGCTTGCCCTCGCGGTCCAGGGAGTGGCGGGAGAGCATCAGCATCGGAAGGCCCACGTCGGTGCCGAGCAGGCCCGCCTCGCGCGGGGTGGCCAGGGAGGTCTCGATGGTCTCCTCGGCCTCGGCGAGGTGGACGTCGTAGACCTCGGCGAGCGCGGTGTACAGGGACGTGTACTTCACCAGCGACCGCCTGAGGGCCGGGAACCGCTTGGCCGACAGGTGGGTGGTCTCGATCGCCATCGGCTCGCCGTTGGCCATGCGCAGCCGCTCGATGCGCAGCACGCGTCCGCCGGCCGTGATGTCGAGCAGCTCGGCGAGCCGGTCGTCGGCCGTGATGTAGCCGATGTCCAGCAGTTGCGAGGTGGGCTCCAGGCCCTGGGCGCGCATGTCCTCCGTGTACGAGGTGAGTTGCAGCGCCTGTGAGACCTTCGGTTTGGCGACGAAGGTGCCCTTGCCCTGGATGCGCTCCAGGCGGCCCTCGACGACGAGCTCCTGCAGGGCCTGGCGGACGGTGGTGCGGGAGGTGTCGAACTCGGCCGCCAGCGTGCGCTCGGGCGGGACCGGCGTGCCCGGCGCCTGCGTCTCCGTCATGTCGAGCAGATGCTTCTTCAAGCGGTAGTACTTGGGCACGCGCGCGGTACGGACCGTCGTCCCGGCCTCGTTCTCCGCACTGCCGACGTCGGTGCTCATGCTCTGCCTTCCCGGCTCCTGATGCCGAAAGCGACCGACATCCCATCGGCCACGGCTCACATCGTGGCACGGCTTCGTGTGTCAGGGCTCCACCCGAACGCTCCGTGATCTTCTCTATATACCGTCACACCCGTTGTTGGTCTAGTCCAACGGGCGCTGGGTGCCGGTACAGCGCGGGTACCGGTGCCGGCACGGGTACCCGCGTCCCGGGCTAGATCCCCTGCCAGTCCGGCTTGTTCGCGTAGGCGTGCCGGAAGTAGTCGGCCAGCTTGAGCTTGGACGCGGCGGCTTCGTCCACGACCACCGTGGCGTGCGGGTGCAGCTGGAGTGCGGAGGCCGGGCAGACGGCCGCGACCGGGCCCTCGACCGTCGCGGCGACCGCGTCCGCCTTGCCCTCGCCGGTCGCGAGCAGTACCAGGTGGCGGGCCTCCAGGATGGTGCCGATGCCCTGGGTGATCACGTGGTGCGGCACCTGCTCGATGTCGCCGTCGAAGAAGCGCGCGTTGTCGATGCGGGTCTGCTCGGTCAGCGTCTTGATCCGGGTCCGCGAGGCGAGCGAGGAGCAGGGCTCGTTGAACCCGATGTGCCCGTCCGTCCCGATCCCCAGCAGCTGCAGGTCCACGCCGCCGGCCTCGGCGAGAGCCTTGTCGTACGTCTCGCACGCCGCCTGGACGTCCTCGGCCGTGCCGTCCGGACCCATGAACGCGTCCATCCCGATGCCGAGCGGCTCCAGCACCTCCCGGCGCAGCACCGAGCGGTAGGACTCGGGGTGCTCGGCGGGCAGCCCCACGTACTCGTCGAGCTGGGCTATTCGGGCCCGCGCGGTGTCCGCGGCGCCGGAGCGCACCTTGGCGGTCAGCGCCTGGTAGATGGGCAGCGGAGTCGAGCCGGTGGCCACACCGAGCAGGGCGTCGGGCTTGCGCCGCAGCAGCTGGGCCATGGCCTCGGCGATCAGCTCGCCGCCCGCCGTCGCGTCCGGAACGATGACAACTTCCACGCTGGGCCTGCCGTTCTGAAGAGGGCCTGGAGAACAGGGGAGAGGTCGGAGCAAGAGTCTCTATGTGGTTTAGACCAATCTAACAGGAACCCGGCCGTGTTGTCCGTGCCGGCGATGCCCACGAGATGCCGGTCCCCGCCCGACGCCCCGGCGACATTTCTCTAGGGGGCGCTATAAAATGCACCCCATGGTGACCAGCGAGGACACGAAGGCGCAGGCCGAGCCCGCCAGGGCACGCGGTCGCCCGCGCTCCTTCGACCGCGCCACCGCGCTGGAGAAGGCGCTCCTGGCCTTCTGGGAGCACGGCTACGAGGCCACCTCCGTCTCCGACCTCACCCGGATCATGGGCATCGGCGCCCCGAGCCTCTACGCGGCCTTCGGCGACAAGCGCACCCTGTTCGAGGAGGTCGTCCGGGTCTACGTCGACACCCACGGCGCCTTCGGCCACCGCGCCCTCGCCGAGGAACCCACCGCCCGCGCCGCCGTCGAACGCACGCTGCGCGAGGCCGCCGCCGAGTACACCGACCCCGCCCACCCCTACGGCTGTCTGGTCGTCCACGCGGCCACCAACTGCACCAGCCCCGAGGTCGAGCAGCTGCTGCGGGAGCGGCGCAACGCGGGCATCACCGCCCTGGAGTCCCGGATCCGGTCCGACGTCGCCGCGGGGCGGCTGCCGGCCGGCACCGACGCCGCAACGCTGGCGCGGCACACCGGAGCCATGATCCAGGGCATGTCCCAGCAGGCCCGGGACGGCGCGAGCCGGGCGGAACTGGAGGCGCTCGCGGAAATTGCCATGGCCATCTGGCCCCGCGGCTGACCCGGGCGGGCTAGGCTGCGTGGCATCGTATGCCTGCAGACTCCAACGCACACCCCCACGCACATGGACACGCCATCGTGGTCTAGTCCAGAATGCGTAGGGGAAAATCGTAGGGAAAACTGAACAGCTTCCGTCTTCCCCGCACAGGAGGACGGACGAGGAACCGGAGCTCTCTGCCCTGACTGCCCCGGCTCCTCGACCTTCGGCCGACCGGGACCGCACACCCCGCGGCCGATGATGCTCCGGGCTGCGGTGCCGGGAGGGTTGAGGGTCCCTCCCAGGCGCCGCGGCCCGCGGGTGTTTTTCGGCCATCACCAGGCCCCGGGTACGCTCACAACGTGCCCTCCATGAACGAACTCGTACGCCAGCACACGGCCCTCGGCGACTCCGACCTCGAGTGGCTCCACCTGCTGGTCTCGGAGTGGCAGCTGCTCTCCGACCTCTCCTTCGCCGACCTGGTCCTGTGGGTCCCCACCCGCGACGGCACCCGGTACGTCTCGGTCGCCCAGATGCGCCCCAACACCGGCCCGACCTCCTACCAGGACGACATGGTCGGCCACCTGGTCCCGCGCGGCCGTCGGCCCATGCTGGACGCGGCGCTGGACGAGGGCCGGATCGTGCGCGAGGGGGACCCGGAATGGCGCGAAGAGGTCCCCGTCCGGGTCGAGTCGATCCCCGTACGGCGTGAGGGCCGCGTCCTCGGCGTCATCGCCCGCAACACCAACCTGCTGACCGTCCGCACCCCGAGCCGCCTCGAGCTGACCTACCTCCAGAGCGCCTCGGACCTCGCCCAGATGATCGCGGCCGGCTCCTTCCCCTTCCCCAACCAGCAGGTCGACATGGACGCCTCGCCGCGCGTCGGCGACGGCCTGATCCGGGTGGACGCGGACGGCATCGTCCAGTACGCCTCCCCGAACGCCCTCTCCGCCTACCACCGCCTCGGTCTCGCCGCCGACCTGGTCGGCCACCACCTGGGACAGACCACGGCCGAACTCGCCCCGACCCGGGGCCCGGTGGACGAGGCGCTCGCCAAGGTGGCCAGCGGCTGGGCGCCGCGTGAGTTCGAGATCGAGGCGAACGACGGGGTCATCCAGTTCCGGGCCATCCCGCTCAAGCCCAAGGGCACCCGCATCGGCTCCCTGGTGCTGCTCCGGGACGTCACCGAACTCCGGCGCCGCGAACGCGAGTTGATCACCAAGGACGCGACCATCCGGGAGATCCACCACCGGGTGAAGAACAACCTGCAGACCGTCGCGGCGCTGCTGCGGCTGCAGGCCCGGCGCATCGGGTCCGAGCGTGGCCGGGAGGCCCTGGAGGAGGCCGTACGACGGGTCGGCTCGATCGCGATCGTGCACGAGACGCTCTCCCAGAACCTGGACGAGCGGGTGGAGTTCGACGACATCGCAGACCGGGTCCTCGCGATGGTCGCCGAGATCTCGCCGGGCAAGGTGACCGGCCGGCGCAGCGGACGCTTCGGGATCCTGGACGCCGAGGTCGCCACCCCGCTCTCGATGGTTCTCACCGAGATCCTGCAGAACGCCCTGGAGCACGGCTTCCGCGAGGGCGACACCGGCACGGTCGAGGTGTCCGCGGTCCGCGGCGGCACCGCCAAGGAGGCCCGCCTCCTCGTCACCGTCCAGGACGACGGCGTCGGCCTGCCGGAGGGCTTCGACCCGCAGACGGCGGGCAACCTGGGTCTGCAGATCGTACGAACGCTGGTGGAGGGCGAGTTGGGCGGCACCTTCGACATGGTCCCGGCGCCGGAGCGGGGCACACGGGTCATCCTCGACATTCCGGTGCGCTCGCAGAAGTAGGAAGCCCCCGGCCGCCGCACACACAGTGGCCCGAACAGCATTGAGCCCCGGGCCACTTCGTGGTCCGGGGCTTAAAGCTCGTTGCTGCTCTGCTTGTCGCTAAGCGCATCGGGGGTACTGCGCGCTGCGGCTCGGGGGCGGGAGATGCGTACTCGCTGTACGCGCCGCCAAGCTCAGGCTGTCAGCAGGGGTGGGACTGTCAGGCGGAGGCCTGACGGGCCCGGTTGCGGGCGGCGCGGCGCTTCATGGCGCGGCGCTCGTCCTCGCTGAGACCACCCCAGACGCCGGAGTCCTGGCCGGACTCGAGCGCCCACTGCAGGCACTGCTCCATGACGGGGCAGCGACGGCAGACGGCCTTGGCTTCCTCGATCTGCAGCAGCGCAGGACCGGTGTTGCCGATGGGGAAGAAGAGCTCGGGGTCTTCCTCGCGGCAAACGGCGTTGTGACGCCAGTCCATGGCTGCTACCTCTCCTTGGTATTACGTGCAAGTTGCTTGTGAATGTGAACGCTTTCACGAATCCCTCAACAAGTGAAGGGCCGACCGCCAGGTCTTCCCCGGCGTGGTCCTTGGTTTGAAGAGGGGTTCCGGTGATCAGTGGAGGCCGGTGTTGCGGGCCGTCCCGATCGCCACGTAGAGACTCGCAAACCTCAGCGACGGATACAACCCCTTCCGGAAAGTTTTTTTTGATTCCTCGGTGTCGACTGGGTCACAGCCGTACTTCCATGGGGTGGATCCTGGCCTAAACGTTCGAGTGAAAGGACTTTAGCCCGTTCCGCTCACACAATCACACGCAGTGCGCGGCGTACGCCTGTGAACGTCACGCTCGTACGCAGTCCGAGGTGGTCGCCGTCCATCTGAAGGGGGAGGGGGGCCTTCGAATGCAAGGTGAACTGGTCCAGGTCGTGCAGCGAGACCGCATGCCTGCCATGGGGTCCGCGCTCGGGGGACGAAGTGAGCAACTGTGTGCCATACCGGGCAACCGCGGCCGTCGACAGACGGCTGAGACCGAGCACGTCGATGCCTGTATCGAACGACGCCTTAGGTGACGTGTACATCGGGCGATTGCCGAGATACGTCCAAGGGGACGTGTTCGAGACTATGGCGACAACGAGATCGTTGATCGGGTCGGCGCCGGGCCGCTCCAGGGTGATCGCGCCGTGCCGGCGGTTCTGCTCGCCGAGGAACTGCCGGACCACCTGTCGCACGTACAGCGCGTGGGTCGACTTCCTCCCGCGCTCGCGCTGCTGTTCGACCCGGCCGACCACGCCCGCGTCGAAGCCGAGCCCGGCGTTGAAGGTGAACCAGCGGTCCGGCACCGCCTCGTCCTCGGTGCCGGGCGTGCCCGAGGTCAGGCCGAGTCCGACGACCCGCTCGGTTCCGTCGCGCAGCGCGTCCAGCAGGGCGCCGGTGGCCTCGACGGGGTCGTTGGGCAGACCCAGGGCGCGGGCGAAGACGTTGGTCGAGCCGCCGGGGACCACGGCCAGGCCCGGCAGGCGGTCCAGGTCGGGGCCGGCGTGCAGCAGGCCGTTGACGACCTCGTTGACGGTGCCGTCTCCGCCGAGCGCCACGATCAGGTCGATGTCGTCGCTCTCCGCGGCCTGTCGGCCCAGGTCGCGCGCGTGGCCGCGGTACTCGGTGGTGACCGCCTCCAGCTTCATCTCGCTGGCGAGCGCGTGGATCAGCACGTCACGCCTGCGTGCGCTTGTGGTGGTTGCCGCCGGATTGACCACGAGAAGTGCACGCATGGATGGCAGCGTACCTACTGGGGGGTACCCGGCCCAGACCGAGGTAGGGATCCGGTAAGAGACAGGGGCGTGAGCCTGGACACTCGGCACCGCGCTGAACGCGGGGCGGAGGCTGCCGCCGCGGGGTGCGGGGCTACGCTTCTGGCGTGAGCAGTGAGCAGAAATCCGCCCCGGAAACGGCCGAAGCCGCCGAGCCCCGCCCGCGCCGGCTGACGTACGCGGCGGCGCTGGCCGCACTGGAGGGGGCCGCCCTGGTGATCGGCGGCGTCTGGATCCTCGTCCTCGGACTCACGGGTGATCCCGACGACCGGCAGCAGGCCGTGACCGGCGGGATCACCCTGGTGGTGCTCGCGCTGCTGCCGCTGCTGGCCGCGCGCGGTCTGCTGCTCAGGCGCAGCTGGAGCCGTGGCCCCGCCGTCATCACGCAGATCATGGCGCTTCCGGTGGCCTACAACCTGCTCAAGGCCGACAGCATGGCCATCCCGGGCGGCATCGCCCTGGCCGTCGTGGCGATCGCCGCGCTGGTGCTGCTGGTGAACCCGGCGACGACCCAGGCCCTCGGGATCAAGGGACCGGGCCGGGCCGAATAGGGCTCACGCCTTGGGTCTCACTCCTCGACGAGCAGCTTCTCCCGCAGCTGGGCGAGGGTCCGGGCGAGCAGCCGGGAGACGTGCATCTGGGAGATGCCGACCTCCTGCGCGATCTGCGACTGGGTCATGTTCCCGAAGAAGCGCAGCAGCAGGATCCGCTTCTCGCGCGGCGGCAGGTCCTCCAGCAGCGGCTTGAGGGACTCGCGGTACTCCACGCCCTCCAGCGCCTCGTCCTCGGCGCCGAGGGTGTCGGCGACCGCCGGGGACTCGTCGTCGGTGTCGGGGACGTCCAGGGACAGCGTGGAGTACGCGTTGGCGGACTCCAGGCCCTCCAGGACCTCCTCCTCGGAGATGGCCAGCTTCTCGGCCAGCTCGTGGACCGTGGGGGAGCGGCCGTGCTGCTGGGACAGCTCGGCCGTCGCCGTCGTCAGCGCGAGGCGCAGCTCCTGCAGCCGGCGCGGCACGCGGACCGCCCAGCCCTTGTCGCGGAAGTGCCGCTTGATCTCGCCGACGACGGTCGGGGTGGCGTACGTGGAGAACTCCACGCCGCGCTCCGGGTCGAAGCGGTCGACCGACTTGATCAGGCCGATGGTGGCGACCTGGGTGAGGTCGTCCAGCGGCTCGCCGCGGTTGCGGAAGCGGCGCGCCAGGTGCTCGACGAGCGGCAGGTGCATGCGGACCAGCTGGTTGCGCAGCTCCGCGTACTGAGGGCTGCCCTCCCTCAGCTTGCGCAGCTCGATGAACATCGCACGCGCCCCGCTGCGGTCCTGCGGGTCGTGCTGGGTGGCCTGCACGGCCTCCGCGCCCAGCGCGTTGTCCTCGGCGTATCGCTCGTGCTCGCTCATCGTCCCGCCCGTAGCCCTTCCCCGAGCTCTCGCCTCCGCGCGGGCGGCGGATCCGATCCCGCCGCGTCCCTCCGGAGGCGCGCTCTGCACGGCACCGTCGCTGCCGGCCTCAGCGGAGTCCTGCTCCGGGTGCGGCCTGGCCTGCTCGGGGATGCCGTCGATGCCGTCCGCCATGCGTCGGGAACCGTCCGTGGGGCCTCGGTCCCCCGTCGGCAGCTCCCGTGTGCCGCGCTCTTCGTCCCGCACCGGCCCGTCCCCGTTCCTCACGCCGGCCCGGGGCCCGCGCCGCGCTGTTTGTAGAGGCTGATCGACACGGTCTTGTCCTCGTCGACGGCGGACGAGACCTTGCCCGCGAGGGCCGAGAGCACCGTCCAGGCGAAGGTGTCCCGCGAGGGGGCGTGGCCGTCGGTGGTCGGCGCCGACACCGTGACCTCCAGCGAGTCGTCGACGAGCCGGAAGACACAGCTGAGCACGGAGCCGGGCACGGCCTGCTGCAGCAGGATCGCGCAGGCCTCGTCCACGGCGATGCGCAGGTCCTCGATCTCGTCCAGGGTGAAGTCCAAGCGGGCCGCAAGACCGGCCGTGGCCGTCCGCAGCACCGACAGGTAGGCACCCGCAGCCGGCAGCCGGACTTCCACGAAGTCCTGGGTCGCGGGCTCGCCTGCGATCTGGGACACCCTCACCTCCATGGTGGTACAAGCTTTACGGGGCCGAGGGTCGCCCCCCGGGTTAACGCATACATGGTTCCGCGGTGACGCTATCGCGCTCCGAACGGTCCTGTCCCGGGACCCCAACCCCCTGGCGTCACTCACAGTAAAGCTGTGGATACGCTCCGTGTCTAGAGGGTTTGTGGGCCCAAATGGGAAGAGCACGCGCCGGGTTGACGTACCCCGGTGTCAGACGCTCGAACCGTCCGCGTCCGCGGCCGTATGCCGTATCAGTGCAGTGTCACACGAGAACGTGGTCGACGAAGCACCACCGCCAGTCCTCGCCGGGTTCGTAGGTCCGCATGACCGGGTGACCGGACGTCTCGTGGTGCTCCGTCGCGTGTCTGCCGGGCGAGGAGTCGCAGCAGCCGACGTGGCCACAGGACAGGCAGAGCCGCAGCTGCACCGGGTGCGTTCCGCGCGCGAGACACTCCGGGCAGGTCTCGCTCAGCGGCTCCGGCTCGGGGTGCGGCAGCGCGTCGGAGTGCGTGCACTGTTTCATGATTGCCAGATTACGACGGGTGTGCGGGTGGCCGCGCGGAAAATCGAGGGTGGGCGAGGAGCATGGACGTGATGCCGCTGCTGTTGCTGGTGGCGGGCAGTGCCGCGGTGGCGGGGGCCGCCCGGCGCACCCCGGTGTCGGCGCCGCTGCTGCTGGTCGCGGTCGGCCTGGCGGTCTCCTACGTCCCCGGGGTGCCGGACTACACCCTCGACCCCAAGATCGTCCTGCCGCTGCTGCTGCCCCCGCTGCTGTACACCTCGGCGACCGACAGCTCGTACCTCGACCTGCGGGCCCAGGTCAGGCCCGTGGCGCTGCTGTCGGTGGGCTACGTGCTCTTCGCGACCGTCGCCGTCGGCTGGGCAGCCTATGTGCTCATCCCCGGGATGCCGCTGACCGCCGCCCTGGTGCTGGGTGCGGTGGTGGCGCCGCCGGACGCGGTGGCCGCCACGGCGGTCGCGCGCCGGGTCGGCCTGCCGTCCCGGATCACGACGGTCCTGCAGGGCGAGTCGCTGCTGAACGACGCCACCGCGATCACCGCCTACAAGGTGGCCGTCGCCGCGGTCGTCGGCGAGAGCGCCACCTGGGCGGGCGGGATCCGCGAGTTCCTGCTCGCGGCGGTCGGCGGTGTCGGTGTCGGGCTCGTCCTCATGGCGCCCCTGCACTGGCTGCGCACGCACCTGAAGGAACCCCTCCTGCAGAACACCCTCTCCCTGCTGATCCCGTTCGTCGCCTACGGCGTCGCCGAGCAGCTGCACGCCTCCGGGGTCCTCGCGGTCGTGGTCGTCGCCCTCTACCTGGGGCACCGCGCGTGGGAGGTCGACTTCGCCACCCGGCTGCAGGAGGAGGCGGTATGGAAGATGGTCGCCTTCATCCTGGAGTCGGCCGTCTTCGCCCTGATCGGCCTGCAGCTGCCGGTGGTCCTCAAGGGGCTCGGGGGATACGAGGGCGCCAAGGCGACCTGGTACGCCGTCGCCCTCTTCCTCGTCGTCGTCCTCGCCCGGTTCGTCTGGGTGTACCCGGGGACCTTCCTGCCCCGCCTGCTGTCGGCACGCATCAGGGAACGCGAGGAGAACCCCACCTGGCGGGGCGCGATGGTCACCTCCTGGGCCGGCATGCGCGGTGTGGTCTCCCTGGCCATCGCCTTCTCCATCCCCATAGCGCACGACGGCCACCCCTTCCCGCAGCGCAATCTGATCCTCTTCCTGACCTTCACCACCGTCATCGGCACCCTGGTCGTGCAGGGCCTGTCCCTGCCCCCGCTGATCCGTCTGCTGAAGTTCCCCGGCCACGACCGGCAGGCCGAGACGCTCGCCGAGGCCAACGCCCAGGCGCAGGCCTCCCGGGCCGCGGAGAACCGTCTGGACGAACTCCTCTCCGACGAGAGCAACGCCCTGCCCCCGCCGCTCGCCGACCGCCTGCGCACGGTCCTGGAGCGCCGCCGCAACGCCGTCTGGGAGCGCCTCGGCCAGGTCAACCCCGTCACCGGCGAGTCCGTGGACGACACCTACCGCCGCCTGTCCCGCGAGATGATCGGTGCCGAACGCGAGGTCTTCGTCCGCCTCCGCGACCACCGCTACATCGACGACGAGATGCTCCGCGCCCTGCTCCGCAGACTCGACCTGGAGGAGGCGGCGGCTTACCGGGAGGCGGGCTAGCCAGGGCCTGTCCCGCCGGTCAACGTGTGGACGACGCCCCAGCGGGCAGGTCCGGGGTCTGCGGGAAGGGGCGGCCGGTGACGACTGCCGCGATCGTCGTCCCGTGTGCGAAGGCGCCTTCCTCGGCCAGGGCGACAAGCCCGTACAGCAACTTGGCGACATAGAGACGTTCGACGGGTAGGCCGTGGCGCTGCTCGAAGTGCTCGGCGAAGGCGTCGAGTTCGGGGGTCGTGCGGGCGTAGCCGCCGAAGTGGAAGCGGTCGTTCAGGGACCAGGTGCCGGTGCGGGTGCCGAAGGTGCGCTCCTGGAGGGTCTGTATGTCGGTCTCCAGGAAGCCGCCCTTCAGGACCGGTATGCCCAGCGCGCGCTGTCCGGGGGCCAGGCCGGCGGCGAGTCCGGCGAGGGTGCCGCCGGTGCCGCAGGCCACCGCGACGACGTCGGCGCGGTGGCGCAGCTCCTCGCCGAGGGCCCGGCAGCCGCGTACGGCGGCGGCGTTGCTGCCGCCCTCGGGGACGACGTACGCCCCCTCGGCGCCGGCCTCGCGCAGGATCGCGGCCAGGGTCTCCGGCTCGCTCTTGAGCCGGTACGTCGATCTGTCGATGAAGTGCAGCCGCATGCCGTCGGCCGCGCAGCGGGACAGGGACGGGTTGAACGGGCGGTCGGCCAGCTCCTGGCCGCGGACCACGCCGACCGTGGGCAGACCGAGGAGGCGGCCCGCGGCGGCGGTGGCCCGCAGGTGGTTGGAGTACGCCCCGCCGAAGGTGACCAGCTCCCGCCCCGCCGCCGCCTCGAGGTTCGGCACCAGCTTGCGCCACTTGTTGCCGATCAGCTCAGGGTGGATCAGGTCGTCCCGCTTGAGCAGCAGACGGAGGCCGTGCCGGGCGAACCGGTCGTCCCGGATGTCCACAAGGGGGGACGGGAGGTGCGGGGCGAGCGGGTCGGTGCTGGTCACGGCCTCATTGTCGCCCCGTGCCGCGCCGGTCCGGCAACAGCACCTACGCCTTCAGGCGCTCCTCGACCCGATCCCGCAGCCACGCCATCGAGAAGCCGCGCGGGTCCACCTTGCCCGGCTGCCACTCCAGGTGGCCGATGACCGAGCGCTCCGTCCAGCCGTGATGGCGGCACACCGCCGCGGCGGCGCGCACGATCGCGTCCAGCTGCGCCTCGGGCCAGGGATCCTCGCCGTCGCCCAGGTTCTCGCACTCGAAGCCGTAGAAGTGCCGGTTGCCGTCGGTGTTCACCTCGTTCTCCGGCGGCAGCCGCTTCTCGGCGATCACCGCGCGCAGGACGTCGTCGTCGCCGAGGCCGGCGTGGTTGGCGCGGCCGTAGCCGACCAGATGGACCGCGCCGTCCTTGGTGATCACCCCATGGCACAGCGGGCCCGGCAGCTCCGCGTGGCCGGCCCGGCAGAGCTCCACGGTGTGGGCGCTGCCGCGGGTCACCGTGTGGTGGATCATCACGCCGTGGACGGGACCCCAGGGGCCCTTGTGATTGCGGTTGTGGGTCTGCCAGTCGCCGACCTCGACGACCTCGACGCCCTCCGCCCGAAGCGCGTCCAGGAACCCGTTCGCGGACATGGGTGGGGCCATGACCGCCTCCTTCGTGCTGTGCCCGGTGGCCGCGGGGCGCGGCCCTGTCGTACCGCTTGCTTCTACCGAAACCGGACGTCCCGGACTACATCGTTCGCACGCTGTGCGAGCCGATCCGGACAGGCCGTGCGAGCGCGGGGCACTGGACAGGGTCCCTCTTTCTGCCCAGTAGTCCGATGATCCAGTCCCGCTCTTTCGGGTAATGGTGCGAGTACTCTCCGTGATGGAAGGCTCGCTCGTGAGACCGGTGTGCGATTCGGCGCCGGACATACATGAGAGGGCATTTTCTTATGTCGGTAGGCGAAGAGGTCCGCACGGAGCAGGGCAAGCCGCAGCAGTCTCTCGGCACGGCGGCAGCGCGGAACCTGGCCACCACGACCAAGTCCGCCCCGCAGATGCAGGAGATCACCTCCCGCTGGCTGCTGCGGACGCTGCCCTGGGTGGATGTGCAGGGCGGCACGTACCGGGTGAACCGGCGGCTCACGTTCGCCGTCGGCGACGGCCGCATCACCTTCGTGAAGACCGGGGACCAGGTGGAGGTGATCCCCGCCGAACTGGGCGAACTCCCGGCGCTGCGGTCGTACGACGACCAGGAGGTGCTGACCGAGCTGGCCCGGCGCTGCCGGCAGCGGGACTTCGCGCCCGGTGAGGTCATCGCCTCCTTCGGCAACCAGACCGACAGGGTGTACCTGCTGGCCCACGGCAGGGTCGAGAAGATCGGCACGGGCCCGTACGGCGGCGACGCGGTCCTCGGCGTCCTCGCCGACGGCGCCTACTTCGGCGAGGCGGCACTGCTGGACCCGGACGCCATCTGGGAGTACACGGCCCGCGCGGACACCGCGTGCACGGTGCTGATCCTCGCCCGCCAGGACTTCGAGCAGGTCGCGGAGCGCTCCGACTCGCTGCGCGAACACGTCCGGCAGCTGCGCGCGCTCCCGGAGCAGCGGACCAACAAGTACGGCGAGAAGGAGGTCGCGCTGGCAGCCGGCCACAGTGGCGAGCCGGAGATCCCGCACACCTTCGTCGACTACGAGGCCCGGCCGCGCGAGTACGAGCTGAGCATCGCCCAGACCGTGCTGCGCATCCACACGCGCGTGGCCGACCTGTACAACCAGCCGATGAACCAGACCGAGCACCAGCTGCGGCTCACGGTCGAGGCACTGAAGGAGCGTCAGGAGCACGAGCTGATCAACAACCGCGAGTTCGGGCTGCTGAACAACTGCGAGTACGACCAGCGGCTCCAGCCGCACGACGGCGTGCCCAGCCCGGACGACATGGACGAGCTGCTCAGCCGCCGGCGCGGCACCAGGCTCTTCCTCGCCCACCCACGCGCGATCGCCGCGTTCGGGCGCGAGCTGAACAAGCGCGGACTGGTCCCGGAAACCGTCGAGATCGGCGGCAACCGCATCCCCACCTGGCGCGGTGTGCCGATCTACCCGTGCAACAAGATCCCCGTCACCCCGGAGCGCACGACCTCGATCATCGCCATGCGTACCGGCGAGGACGAGCAGGGTGTCATCGGCCTGCGGCAGTCCGGCATCCCGGACGAGATCGAGCCGAGCCTGTCCGTACGCTTCATGGGCATCAACGAGCAGGCCGTCATCAACTACCTGGTGACCGCGTACTACTCGGCCGCCGTCCTGGTGCCCGACGCACTCGGTGTGCTGGAGAACGTCGAGATCGGCCGGTGGAGGTGACGTTTCCGCACTTCGCGGCCGTGTTCCCGCCCTCCGGGGTGGGTACACCCCCGGGGTGTGCGTCCAGCCGGAGCGGAAGCACCACCGTCCGCGGACCGCGCGAGGGGGACTCATGGCCGAGTTCATGACGCAGATCAGACAGCGTTCACCCGCGCCGGGTGAACGCCGGGGGCCGGCCGCAGACGCCGGAGCCGGTCCGCTCGACGGGCAGGAGGCGGCCGCGCTGCTGGAGCGGACCCGGGCCGTCGTCGACCCGCAGCTGCGTGCGGCGGTCGAGTCGCTGCCCGGCTCGATGCGCCGGATCGCGCTCTACCACTTCGGGTGGGAGCACGCGGACGGCACTCCGGCGGCGGGCCACGCGGGCAAGGCCATCAGGCCCGCGCTGGTCCTCGCCGCGGCCGCCGCGCTCGGCGGCCCGCGGGCGCGGACGGCGGCCGTGCGGGCGGCCGTGGCGGTCGAACTGGTCCACAACTTCACGCTGCTGCACGACGACGTGATGGACCGCGACACCTCCCGCAGGCACCGGCCCACGGTCTGGACCGTCTTCGGTGACGCGGACGCCATCCTCGCCGGGGACGCCCTGCAGGCGCTGGCCCTGCGGCTGCTCGCCGAGGATCCGCACCCCGCCTCGGGCGCGGCCGCGGTCCGGCTCGCCGACTGCGTCGTGGAGCTGTGCGCCGGACAGCACACCGACACGGCCATGGAGCGGCGCGCGCCGGACGAGGTCACCCTCGACGAGGCGCTCGCCATGGCCGAGGCCAAGACCGGCGCGCTGCTGGGCTGCGCCTGCGCGCTCGGCGCGCTCTACGCGGGCGCCGGTGCGCAGGACGTGGCGGCGCTGGACGGCTTCGGCCGCCAGGCGGGGCTCGCCTTCCAGCTGATCGACGACGTGATCGGCATATGGGGGGACCCGCAGCGCACCGGCAAGCCGGCCGGCGCGGATCTCGCGGTCCGCAAGAAGTCCCTGCCGGTGGTGGCCGCGCTCGCGTCCGGCACCCCGGCGGCGGCGGAACTCGCCGCGCTGTACGGGAAGCCGTACGTGAAGGGGGAGTCCGGGGACGGCGGGGAGATCGCGCGCACGGCTCTCGCCGTCGAGCAGGCCGGCGGCCGGGACTGGGCGCAGGCCGAGGCGGCCGACCGGATGGCCCGAGCCATGCAGGAGCTGGTTCGCGCCGTGCCCGCGCCGGAGGCGGCCGGCGGTCTGCTGGCCATGGCCGAGTTCGTGACCCGGCGCAGCGGTTGAGGCCGCCGTGACACGCGGCCGGTAAGGACCCCGGAGCCACCGGGACCGTGCGGTCCTGACCCCGCACGACCTCCCGGGGGCTCCGGCCGGAGGGCCCCGCACATCCCCACGGCGTGCGGGGCCCGCCCACTGCCCGGGCGGGGGCGTTCTCGCTGCCGGCGGGTGCCGCTCTCCGGGGGCGCGGGCGCCGCCCCGGCCGCACGACCGCTTCGTGGACGTGACCGCCGCTGCCGGCGGCCCGCCGACCACCCTGGTGAGCTGTCCCGGCGCGTGGTCCGCTGTGCTACCCCTCGGGCACGATCGTCGTCACGATCCTGTCGACCAGCCCCTCCGGCACGCTCACGCCGTCCAGGACTCCGTCCAGGACGCCCGGCAGGGTCAGGTGTTCCAGGATGAGGCCGAGCATCGCGAGGTACAGCACGGTGACGGTCTCGTCGCCGCCGGGCAGGCCGGACTGCCGGTGGAACCCGATGCCCTGCTCCAGGTCCCCGCGCACCGACTTGGTGAAGGAGGCCCGCAGTTCGGGGCGCCGGGTGGCCTCCAGCCGCATCTCCAGCAGGGCCAGGTAGCCGGTCCGGTCGCGGGTCGCCCGGTCCATGATGTCCTGCATGAAGGCCCTGACCAGGGAACGGTCGCGGGGTCGGCACAGCAGCGCCTCCGTCACCTCCGGATCCGGTGCGAGCCGTACGTGCAGCCGGGCGTCGATCTGGCGGAGCAGGTCCTCGCGGCCGGTGAAGTAGTTGGAGGCGGTACCGGTGGGCACGCCCGCCTCGCCGTCCACCGCGCGGAACGTCAGCCCGCGCGCGCCCTCCCGCGCCAGCACCGCGATCCCGGCGTCCACCAGCGCCGCCCGCCGTTCCGGATTGCCCGCCATGCGGAATCCCTTCTCCTACTTGTCCTCGGTACCGACAGCATCCCGGAAAAAGCTTGCCACCACTACGGATGGAGTACTACAACTGAAGCACTACAAGCGGAGTGGTTGACCGATCGCCCCGCAGCCTACGGAAAGAGACCGGCTTGCGAAAGCTCTCGTACTTCATCGCCTGCTCGCTCGACGGCTTCATCGGCGACGAGCACGGCGACGCCACCGCGATGCTCCGCTTCCTGGACGAGGAGTACCTCGGCTTCCTCAAGGCGGAGTTCGCGGAGACCCTGCCCACCCACGCCCGCCGGCAGCTCGGCCTGGACCACCTGGAGAACCGGCGGTTCGACACCGTCATCCAGGGCCGGGCCAGCTACGAGCTGGCGCTGAAGGACGGCATCACCAGCCCCTACGCCCACTTGCGCGAGTACGTCGCCTCGCGCACCCTGGGCACCTCGCCCGACCCGCACGTCGAGATCATCGACGGCGATCTGACCGGCCGGGTCCGCGAACTCAAGGCGGAGGACGGCGGGTTGGACATCTACCTGTGCGGCGGCTCCCAGCTCGCGGGAGCACTGCTCGACGAGATCGACGAACTCGTCATCAAGACCTACCCGCTCGTCTACGGCACCGGCATGCCGATGTTCGGCACGGGCCTCGACATCAAGGAGTTCGGCCTGGACTCGGTGCGGACCTTCGGCAACGGCGTGCTCGTGCGGTCGTACCGCAGGAAGCGCTGAACCCACGCCCGCCCTACCCTGGGGGCATGGACAGCGAAGAGCACGTCTGTCCCGTCTGCGGACAACCTGTCGACACGGTCGTCCGGCGGCACAAGACGCTGGGCATCTGGGTGCCGGTGTGGGGCCCCGGCCCCTGCCACAACCCGAAGTGCGCGGCCCGCGCCGACCTCGCCGCCGGACAGGAGCACCCCGCCCCGCAGGACTCCGCCGCGAAGGAGTCCTGAGCCCGTGTCGAGAATCCCGGCCCGGCTCCGGCGTCCCCTGTGAGAGCCGCCCGCAGGAGACGGCCCCGAGCCGAAGGAGCGGACCGTGAAGTACCTGGTGATGGTGCAGGGCACGCAGGCGGACTACGACGCGATGGCCGGCCAGCCTTCCGCGCACGCCCCGTCCTGGACCGAGGCGGAGCTCAAGGCCATGTACCTGTACATGGGCGCGATCAGCGACAGCCTCGCCGAGTCCGGCGAACTCGTCGACGCCCAGGGCCTGGCCGAGCCCGCCCGGACCCGGCTGGTCGCGCGCGGCAAGGACGGCCGGACCGTGATCACCGACGGCCCGTACGGCGAGACGGAGGAGCTGTTGGCCGGCTACTGGGTGGTGGACTGCGCGAGCCTGGACCGGGTCACCGAGATCGCCGAGCGCGTCACCCGCTGCCCCGGCCCCGAGGGCCTGACCGACTACCCCGTCGTGATCCGGCCCCTCATGGGCGGTGCCGGGGACATCTGCGCCCAATGACCGGCCCGGCCGGCACCGAGGACCTGCTGCGCCGGCACGCTCCCGCCCGCCGCCCGACCACCGCCCCTCAGCGACCGCTTCGCGCGGCCCCTGTCCTCTGGCCCTCGGCGCACCGGTGCGGCGGCACGGGCACTTCGACACGGCCGAGGACGCCGTTCAGGAACCACCTGCGAACGAGCGCGGCCCGGCTGAGGCCGTAGCGTGGCCGCATGCCGAAACTTCCGCCCATCGTCCACATCACCGAGCGCTCCCTGTGGGAGGCGGCCCGCGAACGCGGCACCTACGAGGTGTCCACCCGTGGCCGCACCCTCCAGGAAGAAGGGTTCATCCACTTCTCCACCCGCGACCAACTCCCGCGCATCGCGGCTCTCCTGTACGGCGACTACGAGGGCCCCGACGAGCTGGTGGTGCTGGTAGTGGACCCGGCCCTGCTCGGTGTGCCGCTGAAGCACGAGGCCATGCCGCCGAACGGCGAGGAGTTCCCGCACGTGTACGGGCCGGTGCCGGTCGAGGCGGTGGTGGACGTGGAGGCCTGGGGGTGAGCGAACAGGGGGGTGCGCGCCGCCGCCGGTTATGGCGCCGGGCCGTCTGCGCCTGGGCCGTGGCGCTGGTCGCCGGGGGCCGGCTCACCCTGTGGCTCCGGGATTCGGTCCGGCCGCAGGGGTCGTACGGGAGGGAGAACGGGGACGGGACGACGCCGCGGAATGCGTACGGCGGCACGCCCCGTCCGCTCCACGGGACGACGGGCGACGCCGCGTGCCCGTCCGGCCCGGAGCCCGAGCCGACGCAGGAGCCGGGTCGGACGGCCGTCGCCTGCCTGTACGTGACTACGAATCGCCGACCGCCGCCGGCAGCCCGCCCGTCTCGGGGTCCCGGCCGGTCAGGCAGTACGTGCCGCCTGCCGGGTCACGCATCACCGCCCAGTGCCGGCCCTGGTGGACGCGGACAGCGCCCAGTCGCTCGTGCCGGGCCCGGGTCGCCTCGATGTCCGCGCAGGCCAGGTCCAGGTGTGCGGAGGCCGGGCGTTCGTCGTCGAGCCGCTGGAGCAGGATCCGGACGGGCAGGCCCGCGGGCGGCCTGAGCACCCGGAACTCCGGCAGGGAACCCGCCAGCAACTCCCAGCCGGTCAGCGCGGCCCAGAACGCGGTCTCCGTGTCGTACACCGAGGGCGGGATGTCCAGGCACACCTGGTCCAGGCGGCTGCCCTCGACCACCGGCGGCCGTACCCTCTCGCCGTCCCAGGCTCCGACGCAGAACGACTGCCCGCCGGGCGAGCGGAGCACGGACCAGTCACCGTGCTCGGCGACCAGGCCCGCGCCGAGGCGGGCGGCCGTCTCCACGAACGCTCGCACGTTGTCGACGAAGAGGTCGAGATGGGCCCCGCCGTCCCCGTCGAGGGTGCCCTGGAGCTTCACGCAGGGGTCCGCCCCGTCCGGCAGCAGCGTCACGAACTCCTGTCGCTCGCCCCGGAATTCGGACAACCGGGTGCCCGTGACGGCTGTCCAGAAGGCGCGGGCCTCGGCGAGGCGGGCGGCGGGGCGGTCGACGAAGGCGTAGGTCCAGCGGATGGTGTTCATGGCGGGGATCGTAGGCAGCCGTCCCCGCCACGCCGGGGGAATTTCAGTCCGCGGGCCGCTGCAGGAACCGCAGCATGTTCCCGGCCGGGTCCCGGAAGGCGCAGTCGCGGACCCCGTACGGCTGGTCCGTCGGCTCCTGGAGCACGTCGCCGCCGGCCTCCCGGACCCGCTCGTACAGCGCGTCGCAGTCCTCGGTGGTGAAGATGACCCCGCGCAGCAGACCCTTGGCGAGCAGCTCGGCGATCGCCTGCTTGTCGGCCGGGGAGATGTCCGGGCTCGCGCCGGGCGGCTCCAGCACGATCTCCACGTCCGGCTGGAGCGGCGAGCCCACGGTGACCCACCGCATCCCCTCGAAGCCCACGTCGTTGCGGACCTCCATGCCGAGCACGTCACAGTAGAAGTGGAGCGCCTTGTCGTGGTCGTCCACGGCGATGAAGCACTGCTTGAGTTTCAGGTCCATGGCTTCACGCTAGGGCCAGACGCGTCCGGCCGCTTCAGTACGGCCGACGGCGCGGGCGGGTGAACGTACGGGCCACACAGGACGGGATCACCGCGCTCTCCTCGTGCGGGCGGGCCCGGTAGGCGCTCGGCGTCTCGCCGACCAGCTCGGTGAACCGGGAGCTGAAGGAGCCGAGGGAGGTACAGCCGACGGCGAAGCACACCTCGGTCACGGTGAGGTCGCCGCGGCGCAGCAACGCCTTGGCCCGCTCGACCCGGCGGGTCATCAGATAGCTGTACGGCGTCTCCCCGTACGCCTTGCGGAAGCTGCGCTGGAAGTGGCCGGGCGACATGTGGGCGCCACGGGCCAGCTCGGTCATGTCGAGCGGCTCGGCGTACTCGCGGTCCATGCGGTCGCGCACCCGCCGCAGCCGTACCAGGTCGTCCAGAGTCACCTCTCCAGCTTGGCACAGAGCGTCTTCGGCCCGCCCGGAACGCAGCCCGAAGGGGCCCTCCCGGCCACCGGGCCGGCTCCCCTCTCGCCTTCTGTCCGGATGAAGAAGCCCGCACCCGCTCCGGGAGGGACGCCGGTGTCCGGCGGGCCTGGGAGCGGGTGGGGTCAGGGACCGCGCGGAACGCTGACGTCCGCCTGTCCGGCGCTGGAGTTGTCGGATCAGATGTAGGGCAGGTGCAGGGTTGACCGGCTTCCGGTGCCGAGGGTGGTGGGGGCGTTGCCGAGGGCGTTCCAGGTCTTGATCTGGACGGTTCCGTTGTTCAGGTCGCAGGGTGTGCCGGTTGTG
>NZ_JBSFHY010000010.1:161146-205770 GCF_053597295.1 Streptomyces sp. NPDC001450 | reverse complement strand
GTCCCGTTGCCGGTGCAGTCGTAGGACACCTGTACCTGGACTCCGTTGCCGACGGCGTCCTTGGCGTCGACGGCCAGGTCGAACCGGGTGGTCTTGTCGGTGTGTTTGAGGTCCAGCCCGGAGGCGGTGAACGTGAGTGGCTTGTAGGGGCTGCCGTCGTGGTTGGTGTCATCGGCCGACGCCAGGGTGATGCTGCCGGCGGTCCCGGCCGTGCCGGCCAGTGTCCCGTCGCTGCCCAGGTACAACGTGGGCGAGGAACCCGTGCCGCCAGTGGGCGTGGGTGTCGGCGTCGGCGTCGGGGTGGGTTCCGTGCCGCCGGGCGTGCTGCCGCCGCTCCAGGTGTGGGCGCCGGCCGTGACGGTCTTGCCCGCGGGCGCCCGCACCGTGGTTCCGTCGGAGAAGTGCACCGTGGTGTCGGTGGCGGTGGTGTTGGCGGCGACGTAGGTGCGTTCGCCGTTCTTGACGAACACCGCGGTCAGCGGATTGTCGGCGGAGACGGTGGTGTCCACGGTGCCGAGTGCGGCGAGGTTGTCGATCCAGTGGAAGGTGTGGGCCTTGCTCTCGCCCTCCTCGGAGGCGAAGGAGTTGTTGGCGCGGAAGGCGGCCAGGGCCGCGTCGCCGTCGCCCAGGGCCAGGTACTCGTACCAGATGTCGGTCCAGATGGAGGGCTGGGTCTTGCCGGCCTGGTCGAGCATCTCCTGGTAGTTGGCCTTGACGTAGGCCGGGTCGTCACCGAGGTAGAGGTGCCCGCCGGTCACCGGCAGCAGGTTGATGCCCTGGATCTGTTCGGGGGCGCTGGAGAACCAGGTCGAGTAGGCGCCGCCGTTGCTCCAGACCATGCCGACCTCCTTGTGCGGGAAGTCGCTGGGGTAGATCTGGTGGTGGGTGTCGAACCAGTAGTCCTCGATGGCGGCGGCCTGGGTGGTGTACATGTAGATTCCGGCGTCCCGGACGGCCTTGTTCCCGGTGGCGACGCCCCACTGGATGAGCGCGTTGTCGAAGTTCATCCCCTCGGAGGACGACTCCTGGTTGTTGCCCGCGGCGAACGAGCCGTGGCCGGAGGCCCAGTCGTGACCGGCGTAGATGTCGAAGTCCCGCAGGTAGGGGAAGCGCTGGTCGGTGCGGTCGTAGTTGTCGGCGTCCCGGATGAGCAGGTCGACCATGCCGCCGTAGTGGTCGGCGTCGGCCCAGGTTGGGTCGAATCTGGCGAGGGTCGCGGCCGCGGCGATGTAGTAGCCGTAGTGGAAGTGGTGGTCGTTCAGCTCCTGGTCGGACCCGTAGGAGGCCGGATAGCCGATCAGCGTGCCCCACTTGCCGTCGTAGTAGAACAGGTGGCCCGTCTCGCCCGACGACGCGGTGAGCCAGTCCGTGAGTTTGGACCTGATCGCGGACAGAGCGGCGTCGCGGACGCCGGTGTCGCCGGTCTGGTCGGCGATTTCCGCCAGGCGGGCGGCGCGTCCGAGGCCCTTGCCGGTCCAGTAGGTGTCGTCGCTCTGCTGGCGGGTCGGGTCGGCCTTCTCCGCGTCGAGGTAGTCGTGCAGTGTCGTGGCGTCCGCGCCGGAGCTGTCGGCGACCGCGGGTATCTCGGGCAGCACCCCGTGGAAGACCATCGACGTCGCGAAGGACGTGATACCGGTCAGCACCTTCAGCGGGCCCCGGGACGAGGTGTACTTCTCCGGCAGCGGGCTGCCGTCGGCCAGGTGGCGCCACTGGTGCGGCAGCAGGGCCGCGACCGTCCCGGTCGCCGAGCTTTCCAGCGCGGTGGTGGTGAAGCGGTACGTGGTGGTGACGGTGCTGTCCGCCTCGTCGTACCGGTAGGACACGGCCGTGCCGGAGACGTGGTTGTGGGCGTACTTGGCGTACTCGGTCGCGAGTGCGGCACGCTCGTCGGCGGAGGTGGACGGCGTGGTCGGCAGGACGGCGACGGAGAAGTAGTCCTTGCCCGCGAGCGAGGAGGTGAAGGTGGAGCCGTCGACCGACCAGGTGGCGCCGGTGGGGGCGAAGGCGACGTAGTCGTGTCCGTCGACCCTGTAGCCGATCCTGGAGCCGGAGTTGGACCAGACGTCTACTGTGGTGTCGGAGGCGGCCTTGATCTGCGCGTCACCGCCCGTCGCACGGAAGTAGGCGAACGGAAGGCCGGAGCCGATGGTGGCCCGCAGGGTGTGCGTGCCGTCGCTGAGGTAGGGGCTGACGGTCCAGTCGCTCCAGTCGTCGACCTTCACCTCGGGGGCGGCAAGACCGGAGACACCGGCGACGAAGTCCTCCTGGTAGTTGAAGTGGTACTCGCCCACGCCCTTGCCGCTGCCGGAGATCGTCGGCTTGGTGCTGTAGGAGACGCCCAGCCCTCCCGACCGAGCTCGGAAACCAAGTGGTTGAGCGAACAGCGGCTCGCCGTAGGCGCAGTTGGTGCGCTTCCACAGGATCGACGACCACCAGTCATTGGTGGGGACGGCACCCGACGGGGCGTTTGCCGTCACCCAATGGCGCGGGTTGGTGGACAGGTCCGCGCACCCCGAGGGCAGGGGGCCGGGCGCCGTGGTGGTGTAACTGCCCGCGCCCACCGTGTCGGCGTCAGCAGTCGCGGAGTTGAGCACCGCGAGGACCGCACCGAGGAGGGCGGCGACGGCCACGAACACCGCCGCTCGCCGCCACGGTGCGGACCACTGCGCCGCCGTTAATGGCTGAGCACTGTCTCTTGACATCGGGTCACCCTTCAGCAGGAGGCGAAGCGTTCGGACGACCCGGGCCGACGCGTTCGGCGGGTCGTATGGGTGAGTGACACAGCTGGGCTTTCATATCCCAGGCTGCTACCGCAGAGAGTCGGTACTGTTGCGACTTGAGAGCGCTCTCAAGCCGGGAAGGCTAGGGTCACTCAGGGGGGTCGTCAATACAATGCGCGGTAATCGTTCGACCGACCGTCACCGGGCGGCTTCTTCGTGGAAGACGTCGCGCGTCTCAAAAGGACGCTTCCTGCACCGGCTGTCGACCGCTGCCCGAGGAGGTCCAGGGGGTTCGTGCACGAGCGCGAGGGCCGCGGGCCCGTCGAGCTGCCCCACGTGGTGACCCCCGACCTGCCCACCTGTGGCCGGGCGAAAAAGACCGCACCCGGACCGTCATGGACGCCGTGCTCGGCGGCCTGCGGACCGGGTGCGGAAGGGAAGACCAGGCGACCAAAGAAATCGCAGGTCAAGCGGCGTGATCGAAGATCAGGCCTTCTTGGTCTCCCAGAAGATCTTGTCGATCTGGGCGATGTAGTCCAGCGCCTTCTGGCCCGTGGCCGGGTCGGTGGACGCCTTGGCGGCCGAGAGGGCCTTCAGGGCGTCGTTCACCAGCTGGTGCAGCTCCGGGTACTTCTCGAAGTGCGGGGGCTTGAAGTAGTCGCTCCAGAGCACGGAGACGTGGTGCTTGGCCAGCTCCGCGCGCTGCTCCTTGATGACGGTGGCACGCGCCTGGAAGTGCGGGTCGTCGTTGGCGGCCATCTTCTCCTGAACGGCCTTCACGGACTCCGCCTCGATGCGGGCCTGGGCCGGGTCGTACACACCGCAGGGCAGGTCGCAGTGCGCGCTGACCTTGACCTTGGGGGCAAACAGGCGGGAAAGCATGGAGCATTCCTTCCTCGTGATCGTCTTCTCAGGTGCGACATTACTCCCTGAGCGACGGGTTTTCGTGAGTGCCCCCTAGGGCTTAGGACAAAAGTCCAGGGTCAGACTGGGACTGGTGGAGGAACGGACCGGGGAGGTGCCGGGGATGCCGGAGCTGTCGCAGGAGACCGAGCGGGGGAGGGGCGGTGCGCCCTTCGGGCTGGCCGAGGTGACGGGCCCGTCCATGGTTCCCACGCTGCATCACGGAGACCGGCTGCTGCTGCAGTACGGCGCCGCGATCAGGCCGGGGGACATCGTCGTCCTGCGTCACCCCTTCCAGCAGGACCTGCTGGTCGTCAAGCGTGCCGTGGAGCGGCGCGAGGGCGGCTGGTGGGTGCTCGGGGACAATCCGTACGCGGGCGGGGACAGCACCGACTACGGGGTCGTGCCCGAGGAGCTGATCCTCGGCAGGGCGCGGTTCCGGTACCGGCCGCTCAAGGACGGTCAGCGCTCGCCGCTGACGCTGGCGCGCTGGGTGCTCTCGGCCGCCAGGCCGCTGCTGCCCGACCGGTCGGCCTCCAGGCGCTTGCGGGCGCGGTAGGCGGCCACGTTGGCACGGGTCGCGCAGCGGTCCGAGCAGTAGCGCCGGGAGCGGTTGGTGGACGTGTCGAGGTAGGCGTTGCGGCAGGGGGCTGCCTGGCACAGGCCGAGGCGGTCGACGCCGTACTCGGTCAGGTGGAACGCCAGGCCCATCGCCGCTATGGCCGCGTAGCCCGCGGTGGCGTTGGACGGGTGGTCGGCCAGGTGCATGTGCCACAGCGGCCGGCCGTCCTCGTCGCGGTGGTCGTGCCCGGAGATCTGCGGGCTGACCGGGAACTCCAGCAACAGGGAGTTCAGCAGGTCCACGGCGAGCGTCTCGTCGCCCTGGTCCGCCGCCTCGAAGACCGCGCGCAGCCTGCCCCGTACCGAGCGGAAGCGCGTGACGTCGGCGTCGGTGGCGCGGCGGGCCGCCGACGCGTTCACCCCGAAGAGGTCGCGGATGGCCTCGACCGAGGTCAGCGAGTCCTTGCCCCGGACCGGTTCCTCGCTGTTGACGAGGCGTACGGCGTAATCCGAGTAATAGGCCAGTTCCACTTGTAGTCCTTACGGAGGCGTTCTATGGTCATGTCTGCGGTCGGGTAACAGCCGGTCGTGCTTCCAGGGTATTACGCGTGCATGAGGGGACGGGGAATCCATGACCACCAGTACCGGAACCGACTGGGCCGCCTGGCAGGAGAGCTGGGACCGGCAGCAGGAGTGGTACATGCCGGACCGCGAGGAGCGGTTCCGGATCATGCTCGACATGGTCGAGGCGCTGGTGGGTACGGCCCCGCGCGTGCTCGACCTCGCCTGCGGCACCGGCAGCATCACCGCCCGGCTGCTGGCCCGGTTCCCCGAGGCCACCAGCACCGGGGTCGACCTCGACCCGGCCCTGCTCGCCATCGCGCGCGGCACCTTCGAGGGCGACGACCGCGTCTCCTTCGTCACCGCCGACCTCAAGGACCCCGACTGGCCGGCGCGACTGCCGTACGACTCCTACGACGCGGTCCTGACCGCCACGGCCCTGCACTGGCTGCACAGCGAACCCCTCGCGGCCCTCTACGGTCAGGTCGCGGGGCTGGTCCGCGACGGCGGTGTCTTCATGAACGCGGACCACATGATCGACGAGAGCACGCCCCGGATCAACGCGGCGGAGCGCGCCCAGCGGCACGCGCGCATGGATCAGGCCAAGCGGGGCGGCGCCCTCGACTGGGCCGAGTGGTGGCAGGTGGCGGCGAAGGACCCGGTCCTCGCCGAGTCCACCGCCCGCCGCTTCGAGATCTACGGCGAGCACGCCGACGGGGACATGCCGTCCGCGGCGTGGCACGCGCGTGTGCTGCGCGAGAAGGGGTTCGGGGAGGCCCGGGCGGTGTGGTGCTCGCCGTCGGACACGCTGCTCCTCGCCCTCAAGTAGGTCCGGTCACGCCGAACCGGCCTGGTCACGCGCTCGAAGGGGCGGTACGAGAAATTCGTACCGCCCTTTCTGCGTCCCCGGTGGTTCCCCACCGCACTGGTACGGGTGAGACGGTCCGTACCCGGTGGACCGGCGGAAAGGGGGAGGGATGACGCGGGGCGCGGAAGCGGCTCTGCACGCCTTCGTCGAGGGCAGACGCACGGCGCTGTTCCGCAGCGCCTACCTGTTGTGCGGCAACCGCGACGAGGCGGAGGACCTCGTCCAGACGACGCTGGTGAAGGTCGTCCTCGGCGCGCGCAGACACGGGCGGCTGGAGAACCTCGAGGCCTATGCGCGCAGGACGCTGGTCAACAGCTTCATCTCGGCCCGCCGCCGGTTCTGGCGGCGCGAGCAGGCGTACGGCGAACTGCCGGACGTGGCCGGGGAGACCGCCGACAACGACACCGGACTCGTGGTGCGGGCCGCTCTCGCCTCTCTCGCGCCCAAACAGCGGGCGGTACTGGTGCTGCGCTACTGGGAGGACCTCAGCGTGGCCGCCACCGCCGAACTGCTCGGGATGCGGGAGAGCACCGTCAAGAGCCATACGGCCAGGGGACTAGCGGCGCTGAAGGCCGCGGTGCGGGAGGAGTACGTATGAGTGAGAACGAGAACGAAGTCGTACGGGAGCTGCTGTGGAAGGCGGCGGCCACTGTTCCGGTGCCGGAGAGCCGGGGCGGCGAGACGGTGTTCGCGCGGGCCTCGCGGCTGCGCCGGCGCCGGCGTGCGGCGGTGACGGGCGTGGTCGCGGCCGCGGTCGCGGCGGGCGTCGTCCTCGGGTCCGGCGTCCTGCCCGGCGGGGAGGGGCAGAGCGTGGCCGCCTCGCCGACCGCCGGGGAGTTCGGCGGCGACGCGGCCGGGTTCGCCAAGCTGCTGCCGCCGGGCGTCGGCAAGGTCCGGGAGGTGTCGCTGCTGCGGCTGATCAAGGGGGTGCCGAAGGCACCGCTGCCGAAGGACGTGGGGCCGTACGACGGGGACTACGCGGTCGCACGGGACGGCGGGGTCGGGTACGTCACCGTGCGGGTGACGCCGGCCAAGGCCGTGGCGGCCAAGGACGTGGACCCGGACCCCTGCCACATCGGCAACGTGACTCCTCCGGTGCTGAAGTGCACCAACGAGAAGGTGCCCGGTGTCGGCGTGCTGTCGATCTGGCGGACGCCCGCCCAGAAGCTCACCCAGCCGTCGCACTACGGCGACACGCTGGAGGCACGGATGCTGCTGAAGGACGGCAGCATCCTCGCCGTCCGTGACTGGACGGGCTTCCTGGGCACGGGGTCGCAGGGGCCGGTGCTGAAGACGTTCCCGCTGACGCGGGGGCAGCTGCGTGAACTGGCGCTGAAGCCGCAGCTGTTGCCGTAGCGGGGCCGTGGCGGCGGTGTGCGCGGCCACGTCCGTGGCGGGTTGCCCGAAGGGGAAGGCGGTCAACAGGCACTACGCCGGTGAGGACTTCTCATGAACGGCGGATGCCGCCCACCTCGACCGGGGTGGGCGGCATCCGCCGTTCGTGGTCGTTCAGAGCACCTTGGACAGGAACGACTGCGTCCGCTCGTGCTGAGGGTTCGTCAGCACGTCACGGGGATGGCCGGATTCGACCACCACGCCGCCGTCCATGAACACCAGGCTGTCGCCCACCTCACGGGCGAAGCCCATCTCGTGGGTGACGACGATCATCGTCATACCCGACTCGGCGAGGTCGCGCATGACGTCCAGGACGTCGCCGACCAGCTCCGGGTCGAGGGCCGAGGTCGGCTCGTCGAAGAGCATCAGCTTCGGGTCCATGGCGAGGGCCCGGGCGATGGCGACACGCTGCTGCTGGCCGCCGGAGAGCTGCGAGGGGTAGTTCCCGGCCTTGTCGGCCAGGCCCACGCGCTCCAGGAGCTGCATGGCGCGCTCCTTGGTCTCGGCCTTGGAAGCGCCCTTGACCTGGACCGGCGCCTCGATGACGTTCTCCACGGCCGTCATGTGCGGGAACAGGTTGAAGCGCTGGAAGACCATGCCGATGTCCCGGCGCTTGAGCGCGACCTCGCTGTCCTTCAGCTCGTACAGCTTGTCGCCCTTCTGGCGGTAGCCGACCAACTCGCCGTCCACGTACAGACGGCCCCCGTTGATCTTCTCGAGGTGGTTGATGCACCGCAGGAAGGTCGACTTGCCGGAGCCGGAGGGGCCGATGAGGCAGAACACCTCGCCCGGCTTCACCTCCAGGTCGATGCCCTTGAGGACCTCGACGGGACCGAAGGACTTGTGCACGCCCTCGGCCTTGACCATCGGGACGGACGTATGCGTCACGACGGAGTCCGTCTTGCTCAGCTTGTCGCTCATGCGCTCACCGCTCCCTTCGGCCGGCCCAGCGAGAGCATGTTGGCCTTCACCTTCTGCCACGGGGTCGGCGGCAGCTGGCGGCTGGAGCCGCGCGCGTAGTACCGCTCGATGTAGTACTGGCCGACGCTGAGGATCGACGTCATGATCAGATACCAGGCCGCGGCGAGGAAGTACATCTCCACCGGGGCGCCGGAGTTCTGGCCGATGTCCTGGGCGTAACGGAAGAGCTCGGGATACTGGACGGCCGCCACGAGCGAGGTCGTCTTCAGCATGTTGATCACTTCGTTGCCCGTCGGCGGCACGATCACCCGCATCGCCTGCGGGATGACGATCCGCCGCAGTGTCTTGCCGTGGCTCATGCCCAGCGCGTGCGCGGCCTCGGTCTGGCCCTCGTCGACCGCGAGCAGACCGGCGCGGCAGATCTCGGCCATGTACGCGGCCTCGTTCAGGCCGAGGCCGAGCAACGCCGTCAGCAGCGGCGTCATGAAGTTCGACCACTCGTCCTTGTAGAGCGGCATCAGGTTGATGTACTGGAAGACCAGGCCCAGGTTGAACCACAGGAACAGCTGGACCAGGACCGGGGTGCCGCGGAAGAACCAGATGTAGAACCACGCGATCGACGAGGTCACCGGGTTCTTCGACAGGCGCATCACGGCGAGACCGATGCCGCCGACGATGCCGATCAGCATCGACAGGACCGTCAGCAGGAGGGTCTTGTAGACACCGGTCATGATCCGGTCGTCGAAGAAGTAGTCCGGGACCGCGTGCCAGTTGATCTGGCCCTGGCCGAACGCGTAGATGATCGCGACGAGGAGCGCGATCGCGATGACGGCGGTGACGTACCGCCCGTAGTGCCGGACCGGGATGGCCTTGATGGCCTCCGGGCCGGCCGGCGGGGTGTCCGCCGGCTCCGCCGTCTTCTCGATGTCAGTCACGGGTGTTGCCTCTCGGTGGCCGCTCGGGTGCCGCGGGTCACTTGCCGCCGTTGATCGCGGACTCCTTGACGGCGCCGTCCTGGGCGCCCCACTTCTCGAGGATCTTCTCGTACTCGCCGTTCTTGATGACGGCGTTCATCGCGGCCTGGAGCGCGTCCCGCAGCTGGGTGTCGCTCTTGGCGACCGCGATGCCGTACGGGGCCGCCTCGACCTGGTCGCCGACGATCTGGAAGTCCTTGCCGCCGCCTGAGGTCTTCACCGCGTACGCGGCGACCGGGAAGTCGGAGGAGGCCGCGTCCACGCCGCCCGAGCGCAGGCGGGTCTGGGACTGCTGGTCGTCGTCGAACGCCTCGATGGTGAGCTTCTTGCCGCTCGGACACTTCTTGGCCTCCTGCTTGGCCAGGTCCTCCGAGACGGTGCCGCGCTCGACGGCGATCTTCTTGCCGCACAGGTCCGTCCAGGACGTGATGCCCTTGGTGTCGCCCTTGCGGGTGTAGATCGAGACACCGGCGGTCAGGTAGTCGACGAAGTCGACGCCCTCGCCGACCTTCTTGCCGGTGTCCGGGTCGACGCCCTCCTGGCGGTTCTTGTTGTCCGTCATCGCCGACATCGCGATGTCGTAGCGGCCGGAGCGCAGACCGGTGAGCAGGGCGTCGAAGGTGCCGTTCTCGAACGTGAGCTTCACGCCGAGCTGCTTGCCCATGGCTGCCGCCAGGTCGGGGTCGAGGCCGACGACCTTGCCGGAGGAGTCCTTGAACTCCACCGGGGCGTAGGCGATGTCAGAACCGACCTTGATCTCACCCTTGTCGCGGATCTCCTTGGGGAGCTTGTCGGCGAGCGGGGCGTTGCTGGTGGACGCACTGCCGGAGCCGTTGTCCTTGTTCTTGGTCTGGTCACCGCAGCCGGTGAGCAGCAGGGCGCCCGCGACCGCGATCGCACCGACCGCGGCCAGGCGGGAGTGCGCGGCGGTCGTACGACGGGTGGAGCTTGCGGTCATCGTGGTTCCTCCGGCGGATGGGAAGAGGTGCCGATGGGTCGACGGAAACACACCCCATCGGGTGTCGCGACCTCGGTGGTTTACGGCATCTTGCCATTCGGACTACGCCATTCAGGGGCGTCACTATGTCAAAATCGCATAACGGGTGACCCCCGAACCGCGTCAGGTCCTGTCAGGACTGGACTTCAGGGCCGCAGATCTGCGGAAATCCATCACTCAGGCCGGAAAATCTTCGGGCCATCTCACGATGTGGTCGCCCGTTGCGCGGACGTCGGCCGGGTCTGTGTTACCCCCGAGTCACATCCGTGTCTTGCCCGTGTCAGCCGCGTGTCATCCGCGTGTGGCGTTCTGGTCGCGAGATGTGACCTTGCACCTAATGGACTCGTCGTGAGCGCCGTCCGTCCGGTAAGAAGGTTCTTTACACCCCTCATCCGGGGCTCAGGGCGCGTGTGCGGCGCGCCCGTCGCGTCTGTGCTCGTACGTATCGGTAATCGGGCCTTACGCGGTGCCCGCCCACCCCTCACCAGGAGTGGTCGACCCTCAAACCATGCATACCTAAGGGGTAAAACAAAGTGGCAGCGGAGATCGTCAATCCTCGCAGCGACAGCAGTACGGATCAGGACGGGGCCGAGCCCCTCGATTCCTTCGATCCGGCGTTCGCGCTGCACCGCGGCGGCAAGATGGCCGTGCAGGCCACAGTGCCGGTCCGCGACAAGGACGACCTTTCCCTCGCGTACACGCCCGGCGTCGCGCGCGTGTGCACCGCGATCGCGGAGCAGCCGGACCTGGTCAACGACTACACCTGGAAGTCCTCCGTGGTGGCTGTCGTGACCGACGGCACGGCCGTGCTCGGGCTCGGGGACATCGGTCCCCAGGCCTCCCTCCCCGTGATGGAGGGCAAGGCGATCCTGTTCAAGCAGTTCGGCGGCGTCGACGCGGTTCCGATCGCGCTCGACTGCACGGGCGTGGACGAGATCGTGGAGACCGTGGTCCGGCTCGCTCCCTCCTTCGGCGGAGTGAACCTGGAGGACATCTCGGCACCCCGGTGCTTCGAGATCGAGAAGCAGCTCCAGGAGCGGCTCGACATCCCGGTCTTCCACGACGACCAGCACGGCACGGCCGTCGTGACCCTCGCGGCGCTGCGGAACGCGGCGCGGCTGAGCGGGCGCGAGATCGGGCAGCTGCGGGCCGTCATCTCGGGTGCCGGCGCGGCTGGTGTCGCCATCGCCAAGATGCTGGTCGAGGCCGGCATCGGGGACGTGGCGGTGGCGGACCGCAAGGGCGTCGTGTCGGCGGACCGCGAGGACCTGACGCCGGTCAAGCGCGAGCTGGCCGGGTTCACCAACAAGGCGGGCGTCACCGGCTCGCTGGAGGACGCGCTCGCGGGCGCCGACGTCTTCATCGGCGTCTCCGGCGGTACGGTCCCGGAGGAGGCCGTGGCCTCCATGGCGGAGGGTGCCTTCGTGTTCGCGATGGCCAACCCGAACCCGGAGGTCCACCCCGACGTGGCCCACAAGTACGCGGCGGTCGTCGCGACCGGGCGCTCGGACTTCCCGAACCAGATCAACAACGTGCTGGCCTTCCCGGGGATCTTCGCGGGCGCGCTGCAGGTGCGGGCCACTCGGATCACCGAGGGCATGAAGATCGCCGCCGCGGAGGCGCTGGCCGCCGTGGTCGGGGACGACCTCGCCGCCGACTACGTCATTCCGTCGCCGTTCGACGAGCGGGTCGCTCCGGCCGTGACCGCGGCCGTGGCTGCGGCTGCTCGTGCCGAGGGCGTCGCGCGTCGCTGACGTTGCGCTGAATGGCCCCGTCCGTTCGGGCGGGGCCATTTTCTTTACCCGCCCGCCAGCCCGTTCGGCTGTCGCGAGAGCACCGTCGAGGCGTGGGTGCCGGGCTGCGCCGCACGGGTGCCGTCACGCAAGAGGGCATGTGTCACAGCCCCCTGCAGTTCCGTCCGCTGCACAGCGCACCTATCGTCGAGCCCATGTTCGCTGCCTACGCCGCCCGAATCGACCGCGACCAGCCGCTCTCCGGCCTTGAGTTGGGGGAGCGTCCGGCCCCCGGGGCCCGGCCCGGCTGGAGCACGATCACCGTGCGGGCCGCCTCCCTCAACCATCACGACCTCTGGTCCCTGCGGGGCGTCGGACTCCCGGAGGAACGGCTGCCGATGATCCTCGGCTGCGACGCCGCCGGGATCGACGAGGACGGCAACGAGGTCGTCCTGCACTCCGTCATCGGCCAGACCGGTCACGGCGTCGGCCCCAAGGAGCCGCGCTCCATCCTCACCGAGCGCTACCAGGGCACCTTCGCCGAGCAGGTCGCCGTGCCGACCTGGAACGTCCTGTCCAAGCCGAAGGAGCTGTCCTTCGCGGAGGCCGCCTGTCTGCCGACCGCGTGGCTGACGGCGTACCGGATGCTGTTCACCAACGCCGGGGTACGACCCGGTGACTCGGTCCTCGTGCAGGGCGCGGGCGGCGGTGTCGCCACGGCCGCGATCGTGCTGGGCAAGGCGGCCGGACTGCGGGTCTTCGCCACCAGCCGGGACGAGGCGAAGCGGAAGCGCGCCCTGGAGCTGGGGGCCGTCGAGGCGGTGGAGCCGGGGGCCCGGCTGCCACAGCGGGTGGACGCCGTCATCGAGACCGTCGGCGCGGCCACCTGGTCCCACTCGGTGAAGTCCCTGCGGCCCGGCGGAACGGTCGTCATCTCCGGTGCCACCAGCGGTGACCGTCCCTCGCACGCCGAGCTGACCCGGATCTTCTTCCTGGAGCTGAAGGTCGTGGGCTCCACCATGGGCACCAAGGACGAGCTGGAGGACCTGCTCTCCTTCTGCGCCGCCACCGGCGTACGGCCCGTCATCGACGAGGTGCTGCCCCTGGACCGGGCCCGCGAGGGCTTCGAACGGCTGGAATCCGGTGACCAGTTCGGGAAGATCGTCCTGACGAACGGCTGAGACTTCTCCGTCCGGCAGCGTGTCCCGGGTGTCCGGGGGCACGCTGCCGGGTCGGCCGGTCCTCGGTGGGTCAGACCTTCGGGCCGCGCAGCAGCGCCCCGATGTGGGCCGCCGCCGTCGACAGATGGCGGCGGGCGTCGCGGAGCTGGTCGGCGGTGACGCCGTGGTCGCGGGCCGCGTCGCGGATGTCGTCGCGGAAGCGGTCGAGCAGGCGGTCCAGGTCGCGGGCCGGGTCGCCGGTGCCGTCCTCGTGGGCCCAGGACGGCTCGTACTCGGCCGGGAAGTCCTCCGGGGCGGCGGAGATGTCCGGTCCCGGCGCGGGGGCCGACGCGCGGGCTCCCTGGCCCGGCTCCCCGGCGGCGCGGCCGAAGCCCCGGTCCCTGCCGAACTCCTTCCCGTAGTCCTTCCCGAACTCGCCGAACTCCTTGGCCAGTTCGGTCAGGCCCTCTCGTACGCCGGTCGGCCAGTCGCCGCGCGTGAAGTGGTCCTGCACCCGCTCCTGGACGTGGCGGGCGATACGCTGCATCTCCTCCTGGGCCTGGGCCTGGGCCCGCGCCTGGGCCTCCTGGGCCTGGTGGCGGGCCCGCTGGGCCTCCTCGCGGGCCCGGCGGCTCTCGTCCTTGGCCCGGCGGGCCTGTTCCTTCCACTCCTGCTTGACCCGGCGCATCTCCTCCTTGGCGGCCCGCCAGGCGTCCTTGTCGGTGAGGTCGCCGTACTCCGCGAAGGGGCCCGCCTCGCCGCCGCCCGCCCTGGTGCCCCGGCGGGCCTCGGAGGCGGCCGCGCGCATCTCGCGCCGCAGGTCGCCCGCCGCGCCGCGCACGTCCGCCTTTATCTCGGCGGCGAGTTCGGCGACGGACTCGCGGATCTCCAGCTCCAGGTCGGCCAGTTCGCCGCTGCGGTCGGCCAGCTCGGCGCGGCCGGCGTCCGTGATGGCGTACACCTTGCGGCCGCCCTCGGTGGTGTGCGTGACCAGGCCCTCGGCCTCCAGCTTGGCCAGGCGGGGGTAGACCGTGCCCGCTGAGGGGGCGTACAGGCCCTGGAAGCGCTCTTCGAGGAGCCTTATCACCTCGTAGCCGTGGCGCGGGGCCTCGTCGAGCAGCTTGAGCAGATAGAGGCGGAGGCGGCCGTGGGCGAAGACGGGGGGCATGTCAGAGCACCTTCTTGTCGGTCGTGCCGTCGGCCGGGTCGCCGGGGGCGGCGGCGCCCTGGCCGGTGACGGAATTGTCCCCCGGGGCGGCCCCGGGTCCGGACGCCGGGTCGGTGGGCGTCCCGGTGGCGGTGTGACCGGCGGGCGGCGCCGCCTCCCACGCGGTGTCGTGCTCGTCCTCGCCCGGCGGGCGGCGCAGCAGGGCGATGGAGCCGGAGACCGTGGTGGCCCGGAGCCTGCCGTTGCCCGCGCCGAGGCGGCCGGTGATCTTGTGGGCGCCCCACTGGCCGTGCACCCGCAGGCCGTCGAAGGCGTTGGAGATCGTGCCGCTCGCGGTGTTCGCCTCCACGTCCGCGTCCGCCGGGTGCGGCAGGCGGATGGCGATCTCGCCGGAGACGCTGGTCAGCCGGACGTCGGTGGGGCCGTCCGGGTCCAGGTCGATGATCATGGAGCCGCTGACGGAGTCGGCGCGGACGGAGGGGCCCGAACCCTCGACCACGGTCAGGTCGCCCGAGACCGAGTTGAACCGCAGGTCGCCCGTGACGGCCTGGGCCTCCAGGTTCCCGGACACGGTGTCCGCGCGGACCGGGCCGGAGAGGCCGACCAGGGTCGTGTCGCCGTTGACGCCCTTGATCGCCGAGGGGCCGCTGAGGCCGGAGACGACCGCACCGGCGCCGACCACACCCACCTCCACGCGCGTGTCGGCGGGGACCGCCAGGGAGACGACGGCGCTGCGCCGCCAGCCCTTGCGGTCGAGCCACTTGAGGAAGCCCTTCCAGGGCAGGTCCTCGTAGGCCACCGTGAGGGTGCCGCCCTCCTGCGTGACGATCAGGGGCGGGCCCTCGATGTCCGAGACCTCCAGGCGGGCGGAACCTTCGTCCGTGCCCACGACGTTCACCGTTCCGTTGACGATGCGCACGTGCAGGTCGCTCACGGGGGTGTCGAAGGTGAGCTTCTGCGGCTCGGCGACGGACCACTCGGACATGGGGAGCCTCCTCGGCGGACACGGTCGCGCTGCCGCGACACGCCATATCGCGTCTTCTGTCAAACACGATATATCGCGGTCGCGGAAAGTCAAGACACCCTTTCGTGTCCTGGCGCACGGGGCGCTGGGGCTGGCGTGCGAAGGGGTACGCGGTCGCGGGTGGCTCATGCGCCAGGGGTGCGCCCGCAGCTGCGCGGACGCATGGGTACGCGACCGGCCCCCGTTGCATAGGCTGTCCCTGAGCTACGTACACGCAGGAAAGGCAGCCCATGTACTTCACCGACCGCGGGATCGAGGAGTTGGAGAAGCGGCGCGGCGAGGAAGAGGTCACGTTCGAGTGGCTTGCCGAGCAGTTGCGCACGTTCGTGGATCTGAATCCGGACTTCGAGGTGCCCGTCGAGCGGCTCGCCACCTGGCTCGCGCGGCTCGACGACGAGGACGACGAGTAGACGGACGAATAGACGGACGAGTGAGCAGCAGCGGCCACTCCCGTCACAGTAGGGGCGATCATCGGCCGTATCGTTCGATGACCCTCCCCCGCCGCTTTTTCCGGAGTTAGCCTTCTCCTCCCATTCAGCGAACGGGGGCGTCATGGGTGGAGGAGTCGAACGCGTACGGCTCGACGACGGAACCGTCGTCTGGGCCAGGATCGGCGCGGCCGACGAGGAAGCGCTGGACGACGGCACGTACTGGGACACCGGGTTCGGGGACCGGGTCATCGACATGGCGGGCGGGCTCGCCGGCACGGTCGGGGGCGTCGTGCGCTCCCTGCGCGCCGGTCTGGACACACCCGCTCCGGTCGAGGTGTCCGTCAGCTTCGGAATCGAACTGACGGCGCAGTCCGGCAAGATCGTGAGCGCCATCGCGGAGGGCGGCGGCAAGTCCTCCCTCACGGTGTCCCTGACCTGGACCGAACCGCCCGCGACGGCGGACGGCACGGATCCGGCGGCCCCCGGCGGCGCCGTCGCACCGCCCCGGTCCCCGGCCTCCGGCACCGCATGAGCGCCTTCGACGAGATGGTGCGCCCCTCCCTCGCACGCATCGGCGCACCAGGTGACGGGTATGCAACGGACCGTGACCTGTACTGGGGATCGGGGTTCTTCATAGCCCCTGGCTGGCTGTTGACCTGTGCCCACGTCGTGGGGAAGGGGGGAGCCGCGGTGTGCCGAGGGGAGAGCGCCATCCGCGTTACCTGGCAGGAGCGCACCGCTGCCGGCACCTGGGCGGACCGCACCGGCACCGGCACGGCAGAACTCCTCGCGCCACGGCCCGACACCCCGGAGACGTTCCGCGATCCCTGGCCGTTCCCCGACCTCGCGCTCGTTCGCGTCGGCGGCGCGGACGACGTGCGCTGCCTCTGGCTCAGCGACCGGGAGCCCGGCGCCCGCGCCCCGATCGGACTGTACGGCTGGTCCGTGCAGACCGGCGAGCTGGGCATCCGGCACGGCACCGGCGAGCTGGCGGGCTCGGACGCGCGGGCGCTGCTGCTCGGCGGCAGCCTGCCGATCGGCGGGCTGTCCGGCGGGCCCGTCCTGGATCTGCGGCACGGGTCGGTCATCGGCGTGATCAAGGGCCGTCGCCGGGAGGAGGGGGTCGCCGTCCCGGTCACCGCGCTGCACGAGCTGCCGGACCCGCGCGACGGCGCCGCTGTCCTGCACGAGGTCCTGCGCGCGCACGACCTGCACCACCTCCGTCTCCTCGACGACCCTTCTCCGTACGCGAACTGGACCACGCTCCAGGCCGCCCTGCCCGCCCTCGCGCCCCCGGCCTCCGGGATCACCGCCGACCTCCGCGCCCGGCTCCACGGCCATCTCGCCGAGCTGCCGCCGCCCGCCGGAGCGGGCGAGATCGTCCACCTCGTGGAGGAGGTCAAGGAGCAGGTGCGCGGCGAGCGGCTGCGCTCGCTGGTGCTGCAGAACGTGCGGACGTGGCGCGAGGGCGCCGGGCTGCTGTACGGGCTGCGCACGCTGGAACCGGGCGGCGGCGGCACGCTGGTCGACCTCGACGCCGTCCTGCTGTACGCGGCCAAGGTGGTCCGCAGGAGCGTGAAGGAGCGTCCCGGCGAGGTGGATCCCGCGCGGCTGAGGGCGTTCACCGACTGGCTCGGCGGGCAGGCCGACGGCCACCGGAACTGGGCGGTGGGCGAGGCCATCCGGGGGCTGCTGGAGGGGGCCGACGCCCAGGGCGGCGACGACGCCCGCCCCTCCGGGCCCGCGGCCCCGCCCGTCGTACGGCCGCCCGCCACCCGGACCGACGTCCTCGTCAAGGTGGGCCGGCCCATGTACGACGGGCGCTACCCGTGGAGTGTGCAGCTGATCTACGACGGCCTGGACGTCACCCCGGTCGACGCCGACGACCGGGGCGTCCGCGTCGAGGAGCTGGCCGCGGCGCTGCGCGCACCGCTGGCGCAGGCGCTCAGCCAGGGCGACCACGGCGAGCATCTGGCCGCGCTCGAGGTGTTCCTGCCCCGCAAGCTGTTCGATCTGCCGGTCGACGAGTGGCAGTTGCTGCCCAGTGCCGAGGCCATGGCTATGGACATGGCTATGGACATGGACATGGGCGAGGACGTCGACGACGGTGACGTCGTCGACGAGCGGTCCATGCCGCTCGGGATGCGCCGGACCGTCGTCATCCGGGACGTGCTGCGCAACGACCGTCCGCCCACGCCGGAGTGGCGCAGGCGCTGGCGCGGCGTGGTCGGCGGGCCGCTCGCGCACGAGCCGCTGCACGGCCGGGCCCCGTCCGACGGCCACCCCGCCGCGGCCCGCTCCGCGGGCAAGTACCCGTACTACGGCGCCCTGTCGGCGATGGACGACCCGTGCGTTCCGGTCTACTGCGGTCCCGTCGGCAGTGGGGAGGGGCAGGCGGCGATGAGGGACGCGCTGATGGCCGGCCACTCGGTGGTGCTCTGGCGCCGGGACCGGCACGACCACGACGAGTGCAAGGACTTCCACCGGCAGGCCGCCCATGTGCTGGGGATGGCCCGGAACGCCGAAGGCCTGCACGGCCCGGTGCGTGACCTGCGCATCCGGCTGTACGACCCCGAGTCGGCCCGGGCTCAGGGCCTGCGCGGGAAGCTCGCCGTGCTGTTCGATCCGCCGGACCGGCCGCCGTACGGCACCGAGACGATGCGACCGCCGCCGCTGGCCGCCCCCGGCGGCTGACCCGCCGGACGTCCGTGCCGGACACCCCGTCAATCCGCTTGACTCGCAAGGCTGTTCGGCGGGCCGGAAGTGAACGTCGGACCCCCCGAACCCGAGCGGACACGGCCGCCTGACGGTAGCCTCGTACGTCGAACGGCCGGGCCCGCTGCATGATCACCAGAGCCGGGAGGAGCCCAAGGTGAACGACTGGCGGATCTACCGCGGAGTGGGTCAGCCGCACGACGGCATGCTGCGGTTGCCGGCACCGCCGCCCTGGCGCGACTTCGCGGCCTCCCGGGAGGGAACGGAGGGCTCGGAGAGCGGCCCGGAGGACCCCAGCAGCGCCCGCCGGCTGGGCGTCCGCCGTCGTCTGGTCGAGAGCTACGCACCCCGGCCCGCCGAGGTGGACGCGGTCAACGCGGCCCTCTATCTGCGCCGGCCCCTGCTGGTGACCGGCAACCCGGGCACGGGCAAGTCCACCCTGGCGTACGCGATCGCCCATGAACTCGGCCTCGGCAAGGTGCTGCGCTGGCCCATCGTCAGCCGCACCACCCTCCAGGACGGCCTGTACCGTTACGACGCGATAGGCCGCCTGCAGGACGTCCAGCTGGAGCGCGCCCGCGGCGCCGAGGGCGCCACAGCCGCCCCCGGCATCGGCTCGTACATCCGGCTCGGCCCGCTCGGCACCGCGCTGCTGCCCGCAGAGCAGCCCCGCGTGCTGCTCATCGACGAACTCGACAAGAGCGACCTCGACCTGCCCAACGACCTGCTCAACACCCTGGAGGAGGGCGAGTTCTCGATCCCCGAGCTGGAGCGGCTGGCCGACCGTGAGCCCGACGTCGAGGTACTCACCCACGACGGCGACCGGGTCGCCGTGCACGGTGGCCGGATCGCCTGCACCGCCTTCCCGGTGATCGTCCTGACCTCCAATGGCGAACGCGACTTCCCCGCCCCCCTCCTGCGGCGCTGCGTCCAGCTGGAGCTGGACCCGCCCGGCGAGGAGCAGCTCACCGCCATGGTCGAGGCCCACCTCGGCGCGGAGGGCGTCGAGGCCGGCCCGGATCTCGTCCGCAGGTTCCTGGAGCGCGAACCCGGCGAGGTGCTCGCCGCCGACCAGCTCCTCAACGCCCTCTTCCTCACCCGGCACGACCCGCGCGCGCAGAGCCTCACCCGGGAACGGATCGCCGAGATGCTCATGCAGCCGCTCGACCGTACGAGGTGATGGCCCGATGCCCGGGATGCGCCTGGACGAGCTGATCGGCAAGCTGCGCCAGGGCGGGCTCGACCTCACCGCGGAGGACGTGGCGGACGCGGTCTGGCTGGCCCGGCGGCTCGGCGCGGCCCCGCCCCGCGACGCGCCCGGACCGCCCGGCACCGCCCCGGCCCACCGGGCCGACGGCGACGCGGAGGCGTTGCCTTCCGACCCCGCCGCGACGCCGGTCGCCGACCCGCCCCGGTCCCGGGCGGACGCCCCCGCCGCCCCGGTCCCGCTGCTCACACCCGGCCTCACACCGCGTCCGCGGGCCGACTCCGCCACGCCCGCCGCGTTCCCCGTCCGCGCGCCCGCCGCCGGCGCCCTGCCGGGACTGCTCGGCCTGGAGAAGGCGCTGCGCGCCCTCGGCCGCTACCGGGTCGCCTCCGTACGCTCCGAGGACGAGCCGATCGACGAGGAGGCCACCGCCGACCGCGCCGCCGCCAGCGGCATCCTGCTCCCGGTCACCCGGCCCGGCCGCCGCCGGCGCTGCGACGTCCAGCTGCTCATGGACACCGGGCCCGCCATGGCCGTCTGGGCCCAGCTGGTCGAGGAACTGCGCCAGGCCTGCCAGCAGTCCGGCGCGTTCTCCTCCGTCCGCGTCCATCACCTGTACGCCGACGACTCCGGCGCGCCCCTCGTCGGTACGACCGCGGGGCCCGGCCGGCACACCCGGCTGCGCCCCGCCGACGAACTGCACGACCCCACCGGCCGCCGGCTCACCTTCGTCATCAGCGACTGCGTGGGCCCGCTGTGGCAGAACGGCAGCGCACAGCGTCTGCTGCACCAGTGGCCGCGCACCGCCCCGCTGGCCGTCGTCCAGCCACTGCCGCCCCGCCTGTGGGGCCGTACCGCGCTGCCCGCCGAGCCCGGCCTGCTGCTGCGCCCCGCCGAAGTCGGCGGCCGCCTCGGCTTCCTGCCCGACGACGAGCCCTGGGAGGAACCGGCGCCGGGCGCCCGGCCCGTACCGGTGCTGCAGCCCACCCCGGAGGCCTTCGAGGCCTTCGCCCGGCTGCTCGGCGGTGCCGGCCCCACCAGCGAGCGTGCCTGGGCGGCCTTCACCGACCCGGGTACGACCCCGGCGGCCGCCCCCGCCACGGCGGCACCGCGCAGCGACGACGACCTGCTGCGCGGCTTCCGCGCCGGAGCCTCACCCGGCGCCCTGCGCCTGGCCGTCTACCTCGCCGCGGCCCCCCTCACGCTGCCCGTGATGCAACTGGTCCAGCGGGCGATGCTGCCCGACACGGGCCCCATGGAACTGGCCGAGGTCCTGCTCGGCGGGCTGCTCCGGCAGCTCCCCGGCACCGAGGACCAGCCCTGCTTCGCCTACTCGGGCCGGGTGCAGGACCTGCTCCTGTCCTCCCTCGACCAGGACACGGCCGGCCTCGTGCTCAAGCACTGCTCGGCCTATGTGGAACGGCACTTCGGCAGGGGCACCCGCAACTTCGCCGCCCTCGCCGCGGCCCGTCTCGCCGACCACGGCCCGGCCGCCGGAGCCGCGCCCCTGCCCGAGGACCCCGGCCCGGTGGAGGGCGGCGGCAGCGTCGAGGCCGAGCTGTTCGCCCGCATCCCGGCCCGAGTCCTGCGCTTCTACCTGCCGGACCTGGTCACGCCCGACCCGTTGACCGAGGCGGAGCGTCTTCTCGACCAGTGGCACCACCTCGCTGACCCGGAGGTGCTGCACCGCGCCCGCGAACAGGCCCTCGCGGCAGCCGTCCCCGGCACCACCCCCGGCACCGGCCTGCGGTCCCACCTGGTCCTCGGCCGCATCCTGCGCGCCGAGGCGGGCACGGCGGCCGCGCGTACGGCGGGCAGACGCGCCGAACTGCTGCGCGAGGCCGCGACCGAACTCGCCGCAGCCCACGCGGCGGCCCCCGTCGACAGCCGCGAGCGCGCCGAGGCCGCCCTGGAACTCGCCTCCTGTCGACGCGAGTTGTGGCAGCTGACGGCCGAGACCGACCACCTCACGGCCGCCCTGGACGTCCTCGACCCCGAGCCGGCTCCCTGGCCCGGGCTGGCGGAGCAGGCGCGGTCCTGGTTCCGTGCGCGGCGACCGGACGCCGGGGACACCGAGCCGGACGGCTCCGGCGGATTCGACGCGCCCGGATCCGAGCTGGACCGGTCCGGTGCCGACCCTGGCGATCCCGTGGTGTCCGAACCCCCCTCGGGGGACTCCGGGGGCCGTCCGGGCCACAGCCCGGCGGAGGATGCGACCGTCGCGCAGCAGGCCACCGGGGCGGACTCCGTGCCCTGGGCCGTCGCCGCCCACCGGGCCCGGCTCCTGCTGCGTGGCCGGATTCTGCTCGATCTGCGGCATCCCGGTGCGGCCGTCGGGGAACTTCAGGAGGCCTGCGCCATTCTGGACGGTGAGGGAGCCGCCGATGCCGTGCGCGGGCCCGCGTTGCTGGATCTGGCGCGGGCGTTGCGGGAGTCGGGGGCCGAGGACGGGGAGACGCGGCGGGCGCTGCTGCGGGCCCGGCGGGCCGCCGGGGACGACCCCGAGCTGCTGCTGCCCTGCCTGGCCGCGCTGGCCGCCTTCCACGACGCGGCGGGGGAGGCCCGGGAGGCCGACGAGACGTACGAGCGGGCCGCGCTGCTCGCGCCCGCCGACGGCGCCCTGCGCTGCCAACTCCTCACCGCCTGGGGTGAGTCGCTGCTGCGACGGGCCTCGGCACGGGACGGCGCGGGCATCGTGGACCGGGCCGAGTACGTGCTGCGCGAGGCGCTGAAGTCCCTGCCCGCCCGGTCCGCCCAGCGCGGGCGGCTGCAGGGCCTGGTCGGCAGCGCACTGGCCCAGCGGTTTCGTCATCTCGGCTTCCTGCCCGACCTGTTCGAGAGCCGGCACCTGCTCGGCCAGGCCGTGCGCGCGGCGGCCGACGCGGCCGTACGGGCCGAGGCGTGGCTGCAGTTGGGGCGGCTTCGGCTGGAGGGGTGGCATCACGCCGGTGCGCCGCTGCTGATGGACGCGTTGCAGGCGTACGAGAACGCCGAGCGGGAGGCACAGGCCGCCCACGGCGCCGACCCGGGCTCGGTGACGGCCGCACGGGCGCGGCACGGCAGCGGGGCGGTGCTCGCGCTGATGGGGCGGCCCGGCGCAGCCCGCAATGCCTATCGGGCGGCCCGGGACCAGTGGCAGCGGCTGGTCGCGGCGCTGCGGGAGGTCGACTGGGCGGACGTGGAGCTGACCCGTAACGCCGCGGAGGAGCCGGCCGCGGGCGGGTCCGGGCGGATGCCGGAGGAACAGTGGCGCCGGACTGCCCCACCGTGGTGGCCCTGGAACCTGGAGTGGAACAACTCGAGTGAGCTTGACCGGAGTTGATCCCGGTCGGGTTTCTGCTCCCCGCCAGTCGGGAAGAACTGGGCAGCTGTCACGGCCGTGCGGGGCGGGCGTGGGGCAGGGAGGAGCCGAGGTGGGGGAGCACAGGATACGGGCGGTCGGCCTCGGCCGGACGACAGGAGAGGGCCTGGTTCCGCCCGACCTCACTGACGTCGACCTGCGGACTTTGCGGGCCCTGGACGACCCGGAGCTGATCGCGGCGGTGGAGGGGGTACTGGCGGACCCCGAGGAGCTGCGCCGGGTCTGGTACACCAACCCGGACGACGACGCCGTACCGGAAGGGCCCGAGGGGCGTGCGTTTTCGGCCGGTCGTGCGCGGCGTCCTTTACTGAGTGAGGACACCGTGGCATGACCTACGGGCCGGTCACGTCGGAGATCTTCGCCGAGCTGGCGCGGACCCGGCCGCTGCCCGCGGTCACCGCCGCGCTACGTGCCGCGCTGCATGCCCACCGGATGCTGCTGCTCAAATCCCTCCTCGTCCGCGTCGAACGCCGCCACGATGCGCTGCCGCCCGCGGTACGACGGCGCTTCGAGGAGGACTGGGCTCTGCTGGAGCGGGCGGAGCGGGCCGACCCCGCGGCGGTCCGTGAGGTGCTCGACTATCCGACGACCGGCTCCTGGCTGGCCGAGCTGCTTGCCGCACCCGACGGTCCGGCCTTCGAGGAACGGCTGGGCCGGCTGGGCGGTGTGGCGGTCGCCGCCGCGCTCCGGGCGGGGTGCCGTTTCACCAGCACGCGCCCGCTGCCGACGGGCACCCTGTCCCTGCCCGGCATCGGTCTGCTGCGCTGCGCCCCCGGACCGGCCCGGCTGAGCGGCCGCGCCAACCTCGTACGGCTCACCGACAGCGCGGGCGGCACGGTCCTGCTGTCCAAAGCGGCACCGGAGGTCCTGGGACCGCGCCGGGCGCCCCACGGCCCGCCGGCCTGGTCCGCGCTGCACATGCTGCCCGGCAGCGCGGCCGTCCTCGACGACGTGGACCCCTACCGGGTGCCTCCGGGCGGAATCGGCCCGGCGGCCCTGCCCGGGGCCGAGCGCCCGTACTCCGACCACCTCGCCTGGACCACCCGCTGGCGCGACGCGCTGGCCCTGCTGGTCACGACCCATCCCGGCCGGGCCGCCGAGACGACGGCGCTGGTCCGTTCCGTCGTACCGCTCACGCCCCCGGCGGGCGCGGGTACGCCGATGAGCGCGACGCTGCGCACCGCTCCCGGCGCCGTCCTCACCCAGCTGCCGGCCGACCGGCGGGACCTGGCGGAGTTGCTGGTGCACGAGACGCACCACACCAAGCTGGCCGTGCTCGACGAACTCGTCCCCCTGCGGCGGCCCGGCGGCGGCACCCTGTACCGGGTCGGGTGGCGGCAGGATCCGCGGCCCGTCTCGGGAGTGCTGCAGGGGGCGTACGCGCATCTGGCGCTGATGGACCTGTGGTGGAGGGCCCGGACCGGGCCGGGGGGCGACTGGACCTGGGGCCGACGCGCGGCGGAGCGGTTCGAGGTACACCGGGATCAGGTCGGCCAGGCCTTGTCCGTGCTGAGCGATTCCGATGAACTGACCCCTGAGGGAAGGGAGTTCGTCCGGAACATGGGGGCACACCACGGGAGTCTCGGGGTGACCGCCCGGCAATCCGGATAACGCTCCGTAGAGGCGCCTTTGCGTTACGTTATGTGTGCGGCTGCCCGAGAGGGCGGCAGCCGCGGGAACAGGGAGCGACGATGGCGGAACAGCGGCGGTCGGGCGAGGCCGGTGCGGCGGCACACGAGCACGTTCTCGTGGTCTTCCCGGGATACCACCGCTCATGGGCGGCATGGATCGCGCAGTGCCTGGAGCGCCACGGGCACCGGGCCACCCTGCAGCGCTGGGATCCGCCGCGCGAGGTGGCCCTGGAGGACTCGCTCGGCGACCTGCTGCTGTCCAGCGGCAAGGTCCTCCTCGTCCTCAACGACTGGTTCTTCGAGCTCGGCCCGCGCCCGCCCGGCGAGTGGAACGACGCCCTGCGCGGTTTCGTGGCCGCGCACGCCGACCGCTTCGCCGCGGTCAACCTCACCAACCGGCCGCTGCTCCCGGCCACCGCGGTCCTGGAACCGGCCAGCCTGTGGGCGCTGAGCGAGGAGGCCGCCGAGGAGCGCCTGCTGAGCCGGCTCGGCCTCGAGCGCCGCCCGCGCCCGCGGCCCCTGCCGGATCAGATCCGCTACCCCGACGAGCGCTGCGAGATCTGGGGCGAGGTGCCGCGCCGCAACCCGCGCTTCACCGGCCGCGACGACCTGCTCAACGAGCTGCACCAGCGGCTCGCAGACGCCGAGCGCGGGGCTTCCGCCTGCACGCTCGTCGGCATGTCGGGCATCGGCAAGACCCAGCTCGCCGCAGAGTACGCGCACCGCTTCAGCACGGACTACGACCTGGTGTGGTGGGTCAACTCCGACGACCGCAACATCCAGCGCGACCGGCTCGGCGAACTCGCCGTGGAACTCGGCCTGCGGATCGGCAGCGAGCCCGGCGAGCGCATCCGCGCGGTGCGCAACGCGCTGCGGCGCGGGGAGCCGTACGCCAACTGGCTGGTGGTCTTCGACGGCTGGGACGACACCGAAGGCGTGTCGGCACTGCTCCCGCAGGGCACCGGCCACGTCCTGATCACCTCACGCAACCGGGCCTGGAGCGAGCACACCGACGTCCTCGCGATCCCCTCCTTCCTGCGGGCCGAGTCCACCGCGTACCTGATGCGCCGCGCCCCGCACATCAGCGCCGCGGAGGCCGACGAAGTGGCCGCCGAGTTCGGCGACGTCCCGCTGCCGCTCGTGCAGGCCGCCTCCTGGCTCGGCGAGTCCGGCATGGAGGTGGCCGAGTACCTGCGGATGGTGCGGGAGCGGCGGCTGTCCACGGTCGACGAGCCCGTCACCGGCGAGGGCTTCCCGCGCTCCTCCCTGACCTCGTGGGCCATACTGCTCAACCGCCTGCGCCGCTCCCAGCCGCAGGCCATCGACGTGCTGAGCCTGTGCACCTCGTTCGCACCCGGCCGTATCCCGCTCGGCCTGATCCGCGCCTACCCGCGGGCCGAACTGCCCGAGGAACTGCGCTGGATGTCCACCGACCTGCCGGCCTGGACCAGGGCCCTGGACACACTCGTCAACTACTCCGTGCTCACCCGGGAGACCCGCGGACCGCTGGCCGCCGAGATGGGCCCGCACCAGGAGTCCGTGCACATGCACCGTCTCGTCCACGACATCGTCTCCAAGCTGACCAGCGAAGACAGCCGGGACCTGCACCAACGGGCGGTGCGCACCCTGCTCGCCGAGGCCGACCCCGGCAACCCCGCCGACAGCAGGAACTGGCCGCGCTACGCCGAACTGCTGCCCCACCTGGAGCCCTCCGGCGCCCTGGAGAGTCGCCAGCCACGCGTCCAGGAGCTGGTCCTGAACTGTCTGCGCTACTGCTCGCGCAGTGGGGAGTACAGTGGCGGCCTCGAACTGGCCCAGCAGGTGCGCCCTCACTGGTCCCAGTTCATGGATCCACTTGCCCAGCCCATGCTCGACCTGGCCACCCAGGAGAGCAACATGCTCCGCAACAGCGGCCGGTTCCGCGACGCCTACGAGCTGCACCGCGGCGTCCTGGACCGGCTGCAGGCCGCCCCCGTGCGCAACGAGATCGGCGAGCTGGTCACCAAGAGCGCCATGGCGTCCGGCCTGCGCAACCTCGGCCGGTACCAGGAGGCGTACGACCTGCAGCGCGAGGTGCTCGACGGCAACGAGCGGCTCCTCGGCTCGGACGAGCCCCCCACCCTGGTCGCCCGGCACAACCTCGGTGTCGGCCTGCGCCTGCTGGGCCGGTACGCAGAGGCGCTGGAACTCGACCTGGAGACGCTGGGCAGGCGTGAGAGCGTGCTGCGCGCGCGGCACATCAACACCCTCAACTCGGGCAACGCGGTCACCCACAGCCTGCGGCTGCTGGGCCGCTACCGTGACGCGCTCGCCCGCCAGGAACCGGTCGTACGCCTCCATGTGCAGGTGCTCGGCCCGCAGCATCCGCAGACCCTCGAAGCCCGGGCCCAGCTGGCCATGTGCAGACGCCGCGAGGGCGGTCACGCCCCGGAGGTCGGCCCGACCTTGGCCAGCCTGCTGGAGCAGCTGATCCAGCTGCACGGCCGCGAGCACTACCGGACCCTGGCCTTCATCACCAACTACGGCAACTACCTGCGGGAACACGGCGACCTCTCCCAGTCCCGCGAGCTGATCGACGAGGCCGAGGCCGGCTACCGGGCCCTGCTCGGCCCGGCCCACCCGGTCGCCACCGGCATGCTCTCCAACACCGGCCTGGTCATGCAGGCCGCCGGTGAGCGGGGAGAGGCCCTGTCGATGTTCGAGTCCGCCCTCGCCGGTCTCACCGCCACCCTCGGCGCCGACCACCCCTGGGTCCTCGGCTGCGCCCTCAACGCGGCCAGCGCCCGCAACCTGAACGGCCGGATCGCCGACGCCGTCGAGCTGAGCCGGGACACCCTGCGCCGGGCCCGGCACACCCTGGGGCACGAGCACCCGCTCACCCTCTCCGGCCAGGTGGCACTCGCCGCCGACCTGCGGGCCGCCCGTGAACACGAGGAGGCCGGAAAGCTGGAGGACGACGGCCTGCTCGGCCTCACCCGCACCCTGGGCGCCCAACACCCGCACACCATCTCCGCCCGCCAGCGCACGCGGCCCTACTGGGACTTCGAGCCGTACCTCGGCTGACCGGGATTTCAGGTGCCCGGTGCTGTGGCTGGGCGGGGTTGAGTTTGGCTCACCCGCGCTCGGGGGGGCCACTACGAAGCCGACGGCACTGCAGTTCCCTAAGGGGCGCGAGGAGCTGCGCGAGCAACCACGGACGGCCCGCAGCCGCGCACGGTCTCAACCACCCCCATGGGTAGGCGAAGGGCCCGGTACCGAGTCGGAACTCGGTACCGGGCCCTGAGTGTCGGCTGAACCGCCGGAGGCCTACGCCTCGAACACCTCACGCACCAGCTGCTCCTGCTCGGCCTGGTGGCGCTTGGCGGAGCCCACCGCCGGGGACGAACCGTGCGGGCGCGAGATGCGCCGCAGCCGCTCGCCGGCCGGGATGTCTGCGCCGACCGCCAGGTCGAGGTGGTCGATCAGGTTGAGCGCGATGAACGGCCAGGCACCCTGGTTCGCCGGCTCCTCCTGGGCCCACAGGTACTTCTCGGCGTTCGGGTACTTGTTGACCTCCGCCTGGAGCTCGGCACCCGGCAGCGGGTACAGGCGCTCGATGCGGATGATCGCCGTGTCCGTGACACCGCGCTTGACCCGCTCGGCCTCCAGGTCGTAGTAGACCTTGCCGGCGCAGAAGACGACCTTGCGGACCGCGGCCGGATCGGTGATCGACTCGTCGCCGATGACCGGGCGGAACTGGCCGCTCGTGAACTCCTCCGCCTTCGAGGCCGCGGCCTTCAGGCGCAGCATCGACTTCGGGGTGAAGACGACCAGCGGCTTGTGGTGCGGGTTGTGCACCTGCCACCGCAGGAGGTGGAAGTAGTTCGACGGGAGCGTGGGCATCGCGACCGTCATGTTGTTCTGCGCGCACAGCTGCAGGAAGCGCTCCGGGCGGGCGGACGAGTGGTCCGGGCCCTGGCCCTCGTAGCCGTGCGGGAGGAGCAGGGTGACACCGGAGGTCTGGTTCCACTTCTGCTCGGCCGACGAGATGAACTCGTCCACGACCGTCTGCGCGCCGTTGACGAAGTCGCCGAACTGGGCCTCCCACATCACCAGCGCGTCGGGGCGGGCGAGCGAGTAGCCGTACTCGAAGCCCATCGCCGCGTACTCGGAGAGCAGGGAGTTGTAGACGTTCAGGCGGGCCTGGTCCTCGGAGAGGTACTGCAGCGGCGTGTACTCCTCGCCGGTGCTGCGGTCGATCAGGACCGCGTGGCGCTGTCCGAAGGTGCCGCGCTGGGAGTCCTGGCCCGCCAGACGGACCGGGGTGCCCTCGAGTAGCAGCGAGCCGATGGCCAGGGTCTCGCCCATGCCCCAGTCGATCGTGCCGTCCTCGACCATGGCCGCCCGGCGCTGCAGCTGCGGCAGCAGACGCGGGTGGACGGTGATGTGGTCGGGGATGTTGACCTGGGACTCGGCGATCCGCTTGACGATCTCCGAGGAGATCGCGGTCGGGACCGTGACCGGGAAGCCGTCCTGCGGCTCCTGGACGACTCCGGCGGACGGCTGGGACGTAGCCTCGCGGACCTCCGTGAAGACCTTCTCCAGCTGGCCCTGGTAGTCCTGCAGCGCCTGCTCGGCCTCTTCCAGGGTGATGTCGCCGCGACCGATCAGGGACTCGGTGTAGAGCTTGCGCACCGAGCGCTTCTTGTCGATCAGGTCGTACATCAGCGGCTGGGTGAAGGCCGGGTTGTCCGACTCGTTGTGACCGCGGCGGCGGTAGCAGATGAGGTCGATCACCACATCCTTGTTGAACGCCTGGCGGAACTCGAAGGCGAGCCGCGCGACGCGCACGACGGCCTCCGGGTCGTCGCCGTTCACGTGGAAGATCGGGGCCTCGATCATGCGGGCCACGTCCGTCGCGTACATGGAGGAACGCGAGGACTCGGGGGCCGCGGTGAAGCCGACCTGGTTGTTGATGACGATGTGGACCGTGCCGCCGGTGCGGTAGCCGCGCAGCTGCGACATGTTCAGGGTCTCGGCCACCACGCCCTGGCCCGCGAAGGCCGCGTCGCCGTGGATCGCCACCGGCAGGACGGTGAAGTCCGTGCCGCCCTTGTTGATGATGTCCTGCTTGGCGCGGGCGACGCCCTCCAGGACCGGGTCGACGGCCTCGAGGTGCGACGGGTTCGCGACCAGCGACACCTTGATCTGCTCGCCGTCCAGGCCGGTGAAGGTGCCCTCGGCGCCCAGGTGGTACTTCACGTCGCCGGAGCCGTGCATCGACTTCGGGTCCAGGTTGCCCTCGAACTCGCGGAAGATCTGGGCGTACGACTTGCCGACGATGTTGGCGAGGATGTTCAGGCGGCCGCGGTGGGCCATGCCGATGATGACCTCGTCCAGACGGGACTCGGCAGCGGAGTCGATGACCGCGTCCAGCAGCGGGATGACGGACTCGCCGCCCTCCAGGGAGAAGCGCTTCTGGCCGACGTACTTCGTCTGCAGGAAGGTCTCGAAGGCCTCGGCCGCGTTCAGGCGGCGCAGGATGCGCAGCTGCTCCTCGCGCTCCGGCTTGGAGTGCGGGCGCTCGACGCGGTCCTGGATCCACTTGCGCTGCTTCGGGTCCTGGATGTGCATGAACTCGATGCCAGTGGTGCGGCAGTACGAGTCGCGCAGCACGCCGAGGATGTCGCGCAGCTTCATCATCGCCTTGCCGGCGAAGCCGCCGACGGCGAACTCGCGCTCCAGGTCCCACAGGGTGAGGCCGTGCTCGACGATGTCCAGGTCGGGGTGCTTGCGCTGGCGGTACTCCAGCGGGTCGGTGTCGGCCATGACGTGGCCGCGGACCCGGTAGGAGTGGATCAGCTCGAAGACGCGGGCGGCCTTGGTGACGTCGTCGTCGTGCGAGGCGTCGATGTCCTTGAGCCAGCGGACCGGCTCGTAGGGGATGCGCAGCGCCTCGAAGATGTCGTCGTAGAAGCCGTTCTCGCCGAGCAGCAGGTTCGAGACCTGGCGCAGGAACTCGCCGGAGGCGGCGCCCTGGATCACCCGGTGGTCGTAGGTCGACGTGAGCGTCATGACCTTCGAGATGCCGAGCTTGTTCAGGGTGTCCTGGCTGGTGCCCTGGAACTCCGCCGGGTAGTCCATGGAGCCGACGCCCATGATGACCGACTGGCCGGGCATCAGGCGCGGGACGGAGTGGACCGTGCCGAGGCCGCCCGGGTTGGTCAGGGAGACCGTGACACCGGTGAAGTCGTCCATCGTCAGCTTGCCGTCACGGGCACGGCGGACGATGTCCTCGTAGGCCTGCCAGAACTCGAAGAAGTTCAGCGTCTCGGCCTTCTTGATGGCGGCCACGACGAGCTGGCGGTCGCCGTTGGGCTTCACCAGGTCGATGGCCAGGCCGAGGTTGACGTGCGGCGGCTTGACGAGGGTCGGCTTGCCGTCCTTCTCACCGAACGACCAGTTCATCGACGGCATGGCCTTGATGGCCTGGACCATCGCGAAGCCGATCAGGTGCGTGAAGGAGATCTTCCCGCCCCGGGCGCGCTTCAGGTGGTTGTTGATGACGATCCGGTTGTCGAACAGCAGCTTCACCGGGACCGCGCGGACCGAGGTGGCCGTCGGCAGCTCCAGCGAGGCGTTCATGTTCTTCGCGACCGCGGCGGCCGGGCCGCGCAGCGTGATCAGCTCGGGGCCCTCCGGGGCCGCCGCGGCGGGGGCGGCCTTCACCGTCGGCTGAGCGGGCGCCTGTGCGGGCGTCGCCGGCTTGGCCGGGGCGGGGGCCGCGGCCTGCGCCGCGGGAGCGGGGGCCGGAGCCGCGGCTGCGGCGGGCTTCGGGGCCGCGGGGGCGGGCGCGGGGGCGGCCGGGGCCGCAGGCGCGCTCGGGGCCGCGGGAGCCGTGGTGGTGGTCCCTGCGGCCCCCGTGGCCGCAGTACCCGCCGGAGCCGCGGCGGCAGGAGCGCCCGGCTTGTAGTCGGCGAAGAAGTCCCACCAGGCACGGTCTACCGAATTCGGGTCCTGGAGGTACTGCTGATAGATCTCGTCGACGAGCCACTCATTGGGACCGAACGCAGCAGCGGGGTTCTTCCCGGCTTGGTCGTCGGTCGAGATGCTCGAGTTACTGGGGGACTGTGGCGACACGGCGGCAACCGCCCTCTTCCGCTTCACAAGGTGATGGACAGCGGGAATAAAGGCTACGCCTCCAAGACCGGGAAGGTCAGGTCGGGCAGGTTCATCGTCGCGTAAGTCACATCAGAAATCTTGTTTCAGGGCTTGATATGGCGGGAAACAAGCGTGGTTCCGCATGTGGGCGGGGGTGTGTGGGATCGCCGAGCGGGGCCCGGCGCGACCGAGTCGGATGCGCGTCGCGGGCCTGTCCCTGATCACACGTGTCCGACTGCGGGGACGCGCGTGGATCTTGTGGCTCCGGTTCGGACTTTACGTCAACTTGGGACGGAAGTCAGTCCCGGAAGAGTGACGATGATCCTGCAGCCCCGTTCGGATTCGGCCACACCGATTCGGCCGCCGTGCAGATCCACCGCCCACCGGGCGATCGCGAGGCCCAGTCCGGTGCCGCCGTCGCTGCCCGGACCGTGCGGCCGGGTCACCGAGCCGCGGTTGAACCGCTCGAACACGCGGTGCCACTCCGAGCGGGGGATTCCGGGCCCCTCGTCCAGCACCTCGAGCTCCAGCGACTCCGGCTGCGGCCCGCGTCGCGCCTTCACGGTGACCCGCCCGTGCGGCGGGCTGTGCTTGACCGCGTTGTCGATCAGGTTGGCGACGACCTGGTGGATGCGCTCGGGATCCGCGTGCGCGGTCAGCTCCGGCGGGGAGACGTCCAGGTGCAGGTGCACGTCCGTGCGCGTGTGGCTTCCGGAGCCGGAGGCGATGCCCGCGCGCGCGGAGGCGACCATGTTGGCCTCCTTCAGCACGCCCGAGAGGTACGGCCACACCTCGAAGCGGCGCAGTTTCAGCGGTACGACGCCGTTGTCGAGCCGGGAGAGGTCCAGTAGCGTCTCGACCAGCCGACCGAGCCGCTCGGTCTGTTTCAGGGCCGTCCGCATGGTCTCCGGGTCGGCCTCGGTGACCCCGTCGACGATGTTCTCCAGCACCGCGCGCAGGCCCGCGATCGGGGTGCGCAACTCGTGCGAGACGTTCGCCACCAGCTCCTTGCGCTGGCGGTCCTGAGCCTCCAGCTCGTCGGCCATGACGTTGATCGTCTGGGCGAGGTCGCCCAGCTCGTCACGGCGGTTCTCGCGGACCCGGCGGGTGTAGTCGCCCTGCGAGATCGAGCGGGCCACCAGGTTCATCTCGTCCAGTGGCGAGGTGAGTGAATGGGCCACGAACTGCGTTATCAGCAGTGTGGCGATCATCGAGAAGACCGTGATGAAGCGAAGCTCCGTCTTGGTGTGCACCGCGACGATCGAGAGACCGGTGGTGATCAGCACCGAGATGACGACGAGCACGCCCAGCTTGGTCTTGATCGAGAACGGGCGTACGCCACCCCAGGGATCCTCCCCGGGGCTCCTCCGTGCGGCCTCCCGCCCTTCGCTCATGGCGTCGGTGTCTCCAGCGCGTAGCCCACGCCGTGCACGGTACGGATCCGCTCGGCGCCGATCTTCCGCCGCAGCGCCTTGATGTGGCTGTCCACGGTCCGCGTGCCCGACGCGTCCGCCCAGTCCCACACCTCGGCCAGCAGCTGCTCCCGGGAGAGCACCGCGCGCGGGGTGTTCGCCAGGCACACCAGCAGGTCGAACTCGGTGGGCGTGAGGTGGACGTCCTCGGACTTCACCCGCACCCGGCGCTGCGCGTGGTCGATCTCCAGCTCGCCGAGGCGCAGGATGCCCGAGCGGGGCGTGGACGCGGCGATGGCCGCCCGCTCCACCCGCCGCAGCAGGACGTGCACCCGCGCGGCCAGCTCCCGCATGGAGAACGGCTTGGTCATGTAGTCGTCGGCACCGACGCCGAGCCCGACCAGCATGTCCGTCTCGTCGTCCCGCGCGGTGAGCATCAGCACCGGCACCGGACGCTGGGCCTGCACGCGGCGGCAGACCTCCAGGCCGTCGAAGCCGGGCAGCATGATGTCGAGGATCAGCAGGTCGGGCTGCCAGGCCTCGGCCGTGTCGACCGCCGCGGGACCATCGGACGCGGTCTGCACGAGGAATCCCTCGGCGCGGAGCCTGGCCGCGATGGCGTCGACGATCGTCGGGTCGTCCTCGACGACCAGCACACGGCGCTGGGCGCCCTGGGTCGTCGTGGCCGCGCCGGTCTGGGAGGTGTGTGTCTGCTCCATCGCCCGCCCCTGTTGCTTTCCGGAATCCGTGGGGTGATCCCATGACTGCGATTGACGCTTGAATGATCGGCGTCAGGGCAGCACATTACGGGGACTCACCGCGCCGTCGCTATCCAGGTCGGACGGCGAGGTGCACGGCGTCCGGAACGCCCCGGGCAACGGGGACCTCTTCGGTACGCACCTGACGGAACCCGGCATTCCACATGGTTCCTTCAAATTCCGGAGAGGGCTCGGCAGACCATACCGCCAACACCCCGCCCGGTCTCAACACCCTTGCACAGGCAGCGAGTCCGGACGAGGAGTACAGGCCGTCGTTGTCCTCGGTGACGGTCCAGCCGGGGCCGTTGTCGATGTCGAGACACAGGGCGTCGAACGTGTCCGATGTCTCATTGACGTAAGTGACAAGATCGGCCTCGACGATCTCGGTACGGGGATCGGCGAGCGCGTGCGCGGAGATCTCCGACAGCGGTCCGTCGCCCCGGTGCCAGTCGATCACGGCCGGCTCCCGCTCGACGACCGTGATCCGCCCCCACCTGCCGGTATCCGCCGCGGCGTGTGCGAGCGAGAATCCCACCCCCAGTCCGCCGATCAGCACGTCCGGTGCCGGGCGCCCGTCCAGGGCGTCGTACGCGGCGTCGACCAGGAGCCGCTCCGAGCGGCCGTCGGAGGTGTCCATCAGGAAGCACCCGTTGGCGATGATCTGCAGCAGCGCGCCGTGCCTGCGCAGCACCACCTCGCCGTACGGGCCTTCGCGACGGTCCAGGACCACGGGGGTGTCGTAGACAGCAGTCATACGTCCATCCTGCTCGCACCAGGCGTCGCGTTCACGGGAATTGACCGAGAACCAGCGGGTGGCACGGGTAGCGGGGCGGTGCGGCCCGACTGCCGCCGCGCGCCGCCACCGTGCGCCTCGCGCGCGCCGCCGGGCGTGCCTTCGCTCGGAGCGGACGACCTCACCGGACCGGCGCGGGTGTTCTCCGGATGTCTGCCCGTGCGTGGAGGGCGGGGTGAGGGTTCGTGGGCGCGATGTACCCGTTGGCGGGACGCGAGGACGTGCTCGGCGAGCCCCGCGCCGTCCTGACGCGGGCCGCGCGCGGGCACGGCGGCCTCGACCTGACGCTGCCCCGGTGGCGCTGACGCTGCCCCAGTGGCGGCTGCAGACCTTCGGGCCGGGACGCCCTCGTCGCGCTCCGCCGCCGCAGCCCCCGCCCTCGGTGCCGTCCCGCGTCACCGCGTCGACGCCACGCCCACCGGACTCGTCCTGGAGTTCGAGGAGCGGCGGGAGGACGAACAGGGCGCCTGGTACTGCCGTGAGCTGATGCGCGGCGACATCCGCGACGGGGCGCTGAGCGGGGTGTCCGTCTACCGCGCCGGCGACTGGTCCCCGGACGTCCGGGCCGCGCACACGAGGGAGGTGAGACTGCCGCGGCCCTGAACCCGGCCGGGGCGGACGCGTACGAAGCTTCCGAGGTTGCTGTGAATCCGCTCTCGCGTGGCGTCGGTCATAGACAGCGGCCGCGGGAACACGAAGGGTGGGGCGCGACGGAAGGAGCGCCTCACCGTGGAACGGACCGTGACCGGGCCTGCGACGACCGCGTCCCCGCCCCCGGGCACGCCTCTTCCCGCCGACGCCCTGCCGGATGTCACCGGCCTGCTCGACGGAGTCCCACGCCAACGCGAGCTGCCCGCCCTGGCCCTGGCCCCGGCCCCGACGCCGGCTCCGGCCGTGGCCCGCCCCTCCTTCCGGCCCTGGCACCTCCTGCCGACCCCCACCGGCACCCCGTTCACCTTCGCCTACGCGGCCCTCCTCGCCCTCACCTCACTGGTGGCGGCCTGGGCCGACCCCGCCCTGATGCACACGCTGTACCAGGCCTCCAGCACCGACGTCGCCCACCTCGTGCGCACGCCGGTGCTGGTGCTGCTGGCGAGCGCGCTGTGGATCGCGGGCGGCGTCGTGTCGTCGTACGCGGGCGCGTTCGTGCTGGTCCTCACCGCGCTGGAGCGGCGGATAGGCGGCGCCCGGGCGGCCTGTGTGTTCCTGGCGGGCCACGTCCTGGCCACCCTCGCGACGGAGGTCCCGGTGGGCCTCGCGGTCCTGGTCGGCCACCTCCCGGACACCTCCCTGCACCGCCTCGACTACGGCATCAGCTTCGGCGTCGCCGCCAGCATCGGCGCCCTGTCCGGCCTGCTCACCCCCTGGGTCCGCTGGCCCGTCCTCACCCTGTTCGCGAGCATGCTCGCCGAGGACCTGATCGCCTTTCAGGACCCGATGACCAACTGGGGCCACCTGATCGCCCTGACCATCGGCATCGCCGGCTGGCCGCTGGTACGGCGCTGGCGCCTCCCGGCGGCCTCCCCGGTTTCCGTGTGACCGCCTGCGCGATGGTGTAGCCACGCTCCTGGCCGGGGCAGGGAGTCGCGGTCAGGAGACGGGGGAGGTCTTCATGGCCGATGCGGTGGCACGGATCGAACGGGCGGCCGAGGTGACCGCCGCGTCGTGAACGGGGCGTGACCGGCGCCCAGTGCAGGGTCGCGACACCCTGCACCCGTGGGATGCCCCACCTCCTGACGACGATGCGCGACACGCCGGGCTTCGACTCACAGGCTGAGCTGTTCCCCCTCCGAGGGCGGCAGGAGTATCTGCCGCATCCGCTCAACGCCGGATCGCCACGGGCCGCCCTCGGAGTCCTCCCACAGGTCCAGCAGCTCGGACGGCTCGGTCACGACCCGGTCGAGGGCTTGCAGCGCGAGCGGTCGCAGGGCCGTGAGGTCGGGGAGGGGCTCCTCGGGTCCGTAGTGCGGCGAGGGGATGGCGCCGCCCGGAAGCCGGGCGGCGACCAGCGCGGCCGCCGCGACGGCCTCCTCCGCCTCGGGCGCTTCGAGGTAGTCCTCGGTGTCGACGGCTCGCACCAGCGCGTCGCGAACCAGTCCCGCGCGCTCGTCCGCGGCCGCGTCGTCCAGACCGTTGCACCAGTCCGCAGCGGTGTCGTTGTCAAAGGGTCCCGTGTCCCAGGTGCCCATGGGGTCCTCCCCGTTCGTGCCGATGTCCGGGCATCCTGGCAGGCCCCACTGGCATCCCCTCTGGCCTGCAGTAACACACCGGTGACGGGTCGATCGCTCACAGCGAACAGGAACCCGGGAACATTGGCGGAGCCCCGTGCATTGAGTCGGCATAGCTCAAGTTGACTGCCTAAGGGGAGATCATGGCTGCTGAGTCCACGGCGTTCACGCTCGTGTTGCCCGTGCTGCCGCTCGACGACGAGGTCGTGCTGCCCGGGATGGTGGTTCCGCTGGACCTGAGCGACGCCGAGGTGCGGGCCGCGGTGGAGGCCGCGCAGGCCGCCGCCAGGTCGGAGCCCGGGAAGCCCAAGGTCCTGCTGGTACCACGCATCGACGGCACGTACGCCAAGACCGGCGTGCTGGGCACCGTCGAGCAGGTCGGCCGGCTGGCCGACGGCGACCCGGGGGCCCTGATCCGCGGCCGCGGCCGGGTGCGGATCGGCGCCGGTACGACGGGTCCGGGCGCGGCGCTGTGGGTCGAGGGCGCGCGGGTCGACGCGACCGTGCCCGATCCGCTGCCCGGGCATGCCGCCGAACTCGTCAAGGAGTACAAGGCCCTTGCCACCAGCTGGCTGAAGAAGCGCGGCGCCTGGCAGGTCGTGGACCGCGTCCAGGCCATCGACGACGTCTCCGCGCTCGCCGACAACTCCGGGTACTCGCCCTTCCTCACCACCGAGCAGAAGGTCGAGCTGCTGGAGACGGCCGACCCGGTGGCCCGCCTCAGGCTCGCCACGCAGCAGCTGCGCGAACACCTCGCCGAGCAGGACGTGGCCGAGACCATCGCCAAGGACGTCCAGGAGGGCGTCGACAAGCAGCAGCGCGAGTTCCTGCTGAGGCGTCAGCTCGAGGCCGTCCGCAAGGAACTGCGCGAGCTGAACGGCGAGCAGGACGGCGAGGAGTCCGACGACTACCGCGCCCGCGTGGAGGCCGCCGACCTGCCGGAGAAGGTCCGCGAGGCCGCCCTCAAGGAGGTCGACAAGCTGGAGCGTGCCTCCGACCAGTCGCCGGAGGGCTCGTGGATCCGCACCTGGCTGGACACGGTCCTGGAGATGCCGTGGAACGAGCGGACCGATGACGGCGCTTCCGCGTACGACATCCAGGGTGCCAAGGCGATCCTGGACGCCGAGCACGCGGGCCTGGAGGACGTGAAGGAGCGCATCACCGAGTACCTGGCCGTCCGCAAGCGGCGCAGTGAGCGCGGTCTTGGTGTCATCGGCGGGCGGCGCGGTGGGGCCGTGCTGGCTCTGGTCGGCCCCCCTGGCGTCGGAAAGACCAGCTTGGGCGAAAGCGTCGCCCACGCCATGGGCCGCAAGTTCGTCCGTGTCGCCCTCGGTGGCGTCCGGGACGAGGCGGAGATCCGCGGGCACCGGCGTACGTACGTCGGCGCGCTGCCCGGCCGTGTCGTGCGTGCCATCAAGGAGGCGGGGTCGATGAACCCCGTGGTCCTGCTGGACGAGATCGACAAGGTGGGGTCGGACTTCCGTGGCGACCCGGCCGCGGCCCTGCTGGAGGTGCTGGACCCGGCGCAGAACCACACCTTCCGGGACCATTACCTGGAGGTCGAACTGGACCTGTCCGACGTGGTCTTCCTCGCCACCGCCAACGTCCTGGAGGCCATCCCGGAGGCGCTCGCCGACCGTATGGAGATCGTCCGTCTGGACGGCTACACCGAGGACGAGAAGATCGTCATCGCCCGTGACCACCTGCTCCCGCGCCAGCTGGAGCGGGCCGGCCTGGCAGGGGACGAGGTCGCGATCGACGAGGGCGCGCTGCGCAAGCTCGCCGGCGAGTACACCCGCGAGGCGGGCGTGCGCACCCTGGAGCGGTCCATCGCGCGGCTGCTGCGCAAGGTCGCGGCCCAGCACGAACTCGGCGAGCGGAAGCTGCCGTTCACCGTCCGGGACGAGGATCTGCGCGGCCTGATCGGGCGTCCGCACCACGTGCCCGAGTCCGCCCAGGACCCGGCCGAGCGCCGTACGTCGGTGCCGGGCGTGGCGACCGGCCTCGCGGTCACCGGAGCCGGCGGCGACGTCCTCTTCGTCGAGGCGTCCCTCGCCGACCCGGAGACGGGCGGGGCGGGGCTGACCCTGACCGGTCAGCTGGGCGACGTGATGAAGGAGTCGGCGCAGATCGCGCTGAGCTTCCTGCGCAGCCACGGCGCCGAACTGGAGCTGCCGGTGGCCGACCTGAAGGACCGGGGTGTGCACGTCCACTTCCCGGCGGGCGCGGTCCCGAAGGACGGCCCGAGCGCGGGCATCACGATGACCACGGCCCTCGCGTCCCTGCTCTCCGGCCGTCTGGTCCGCACCGACGTGGCGATGACCGGCGAGGTCTCGCTGACCGGCCGGGTGCTGCCCATCGGCGGTGTGAAGCAGAAGCTGCTCGCCGCCCACCGCGCCGGGGTGACCACCGTGATCATCCCCAAGCGCAACGAACCCGACCTGGACGACGTCCCGGCCGAGGTGCTGGACAAGCTCGACGTCCACGCCGTGACCGACGTCCGCCAGGTTCTGGAACTGGCGCTCGCACCCGCCGCGAACGGCGCGGAGCCGGAGGTTCCGGTCGCGGCGTGACGACGCGGTCCATCAGCGGGCTCCGCACGCGGTGACCGGATGAGGGAAGGCCCGGGCCCCTTGAGAGGGAGACCCGGGCCTTCGCCGTGCCGTGGACGGGCGCGGCCGTGGACGAGCGCGCATATGGATCAACTGGGTAGAATTCAGGCGTGAGTGGGCAGGTGGTGCAACCTTCCGGCCCGATCGGGACGGAGATCGCCGGCTACCGCGTGGAGCGCGAGCTGGGCCGCGGCGGCATGGCCGTCGTCTACTGCGCCCGGGACCTGCGCCTCGGCCGTACCGTCGCCCTCAAACTCCTCGCCCCCGAGTACACCCGCAACGACTCCTTCCGCCGCCGCTTCCACCAGGAGTCGCGGATCGCCGCCGCCATCGACCATCCCCACATCGTCCCCGTCTTCGAGGCCGGCGAGACCGACGGGATCCTGTACATCGCGATGTGCTTCGTGCACGGGATGGACCTGCGCGCCGTGCTCGACCGCGACGGCCCGCTCCCGGTGCCGGCCGCGCTGCGCATCGCCGCCCAGCTGGCGTCCGCGCTCGACGCGGCCCACGAGCACGATCTGGTGCACCGGGACGTCAAGCCCGGCAACGTACTGGTCGCCAAGGGCGTCGACAGCGACCACCCCGAGCACGTCTACCTCACCGACTTCGGGCTGGCGAAGAAGTCCCTGTCGCTCACCGGGTTCACCACCGCGGGCGAGTTCGTCGGCACCCTCGACTACGTGGCGCCGGAGCGGGTCGCGGGCCGCCCCGTGGACGGCCGGTCCGATCTCTACAGCCTGGCCTGTGTCGTCTACGAGACCCTCGCGGGCGCGCCGCCCTTCCGGCGGGACGACGACCTGGAGCTGCTGTGGGCGCACCAGTACGACCCGCCGCCCCTGCTGAGCGAGGAGCGGCCCGGGATCCCGGCGGCCGCCGACGACGTCCTGCGGAAGGCACTGGCCAAGGCCCCGGACGACCGGTACGGCACCTGCCTGGAGTTCGTCGCGGCCCTGCGCGCCGCCCTGGCCGACAGCGGCCTGCAGCGCCGTACACCCACGCTGGTGGACGCCCGTGCCGCCGGCACCCGCCCGGCCGCCGCCTCGGTGCCCGCCCCGCCCGCCTGGGCCGGCCCCGTCTTCGGGGGACCGGCGTCCTAGGCGCGCCGCGCTAAATACCGGGCGATTTCCTCCTCGTCAAGTCCCGAGTCCTCGGAACGTGACCGCGCTCTGGCATTCCGGCCTACTTGAAGCACGGCCCCACCGGAGAAACCGGAAACCGAAAAAGGGCCCCGATTCAAGTAGGAGAAAGTCATGAAGCGTATCAACGAGAACCGCGAAGCCGTCCGTACCAAGCGAGGCGTTCGCCTCTCCACGATCGTCGCCTCGGCCGTGGTCGTCGCCGGCGGAATCATTCTCCCGGCCACCGCCGCCTCGGCCGCCCCGATGCCCGACTCGTCGACCGTCACGCTGGTGGCCAAGCACCACGACAAGCACGACGCCGACCACCACAAGAAGGTGAAGAAGGCCAAGAAGGGCAACGCGACCGGCGGCAACGGCGGTAATGCGACGAGCAATGGTAACGGCAATGCGACCGGTGGTGACGGTGGTAACGCCACGAGCAATGGCAAGGGTGATGCGACCGGTGGTGACGGTGGTAATGCCACGAGCAATGGCAAGGGTGATGCGACCGGTGGTAATGGCGGTAACGCCACGAGCAATGGCAAGGGTGATGCGACCGGTGGTGACGGTGGTAATGCCACGAGCAATGGCAAGGGTGATGCGACCGGTGGTGACGGTGGTAACGCCACGAGCAATGGCAAGGGTGATGCGACCGGTGGTGACGGTGGTAACGCCACGAGCAATGGCAAGGGTGATGCGACCGGCGGTGACGGTGGTAACGCCACGAGCAATGGCAAGGGTGATGCGACCGGCGGTGACGGTGGTAACGCCACGAGCAACGGTGGTGGCAACGCGACCGGCGGCAACGGAGGTGACGCCACTTCCAACTGAAGCCCACGTCGCTGACAGCAGCGAGTGAGCGACGGCGGATCCGGGTGGCGCGGTCAGCGGCCGCGCCACCCGACCCCCCGGCCACGAGCCCCCCGCAATCCCGACAACCCCCTCAAGGAACGGCACCCCTCATGACCCGCAACGTCCGCAAGAGCAGCCTGGCCGTGGCCGCCGCCTCCCTCCTGTTCCCCCTCGGCGCAGTCCTGATCCCCGCAGGCGCCGCCTTCGCCGCCCCCGCGCCGCACAGCGTGACGGCTTCCGAGTCGCACGACGACCACGGCAGCAAGGACCACAAGAAGAGCGACAAGCGCCACAAGGACGACCACGGCAAGAAGCACGGCGACCACGACACCTGCAGCGCCGGCAACGCCACGGGCGGCAACGGCGGCAACGGCACCGGCGGCGACGCCACGGTCTGCACGGCTCCTGGTGGTACCGGCACCGGCGGCACCGGTGGCCGCGGCCGGGGCTCATGCGGCGGCAAGGGCACGAACGGCCGCAACGGCACCGGCACCAACGGCAGCGACGGCCCGCCGTGCCCCGACGACCACAAGCCGGACCCGTCCGGCGGGGACACCGGCAGCACCCCCGCACCGGAGACGCCCGCTCCGGCCGATCCCCCGGCCGACTCCGGACCTGCTGCGCCGGACCCCGGTCATGACAGCGGCGGCACCACCGCCCCGGACACGCCCGCTCCGCCGGACGTGGTCGTCAATTGAACACAGAGCACCCCGACCGCTGACTGCCCCGCCCCTCCCCGGCGGGGCAGCCCCGTGTCAGCCGGTGGTCAGCGACTGTTCCGCCCACACGGTCTTGCCGACCCGGTCGTGGCGGGTGCCCCAGCGCTTGGCGAGCTGGGCGACGAGCAGCAGGCCCCGGCCGCCCTCGTCGAAGATCCTGGCGCGCCGCATGTGCGGGGTGGTGCCGCTGGAGTCGTAGACCTCGCAGATCAGGGTGGAGTCCTGGTGGATGAGCCGGAGCTGGATGGGCGGGCGGCCGTAGCGGATGGCGTTGGTGACCAGTTCGCTGACCATCAGCTCGGTGGTGAAGACGGCCTCGTCCAGGCCCCAGACGCTCAGCTGCTCGCTGGTGTGCTTGCGGGCCCGGGCCACCACGGTGGGATCGCTGTCCAGCTCCCAGGCGGCGACCCGGTCGGCGTGCAGCGCCCGGGTGCGGGCGACGACCAGGGCGATGTCGTCGTCGGGGCGATGGCTCAGCAGCTCGGTCAGCACCCGGTCGCACACCGCGTCCAGCGTCGGCGCGGGACGGCCGAGCGCGCCGAACAGCTTGTCCAGCGCCTCGTCGATGTCGTGGTCGCGGGCCTCGAGCAGCCCGTCGGTGTAGAGGGCGAGCAGGCTGCCCTCGGGCAGCTCGGTCTCGAAGGCCTCGAAGGGCAGCCCGCCGAGCCCCAGCGGCGGACCGGGGGGCACGTCGAGAAAGCGGACCGTGCCGTCCGGGGTGACCACGGCGGGCGGCGGATGGCCGGCCCTGGCGAGCGTGCAATGGCGTGAGACCGGGTCGTAGACCGCGTACAGACAGGTGGTGCCGATGCCCCCGGCGGTCTCGGCCGCCGGGTCGGCGCTGCCCTCGTCGGCGGCCAGCCGCAGGACGAGGTCGTCGAGGTGGGTGAGCAGCTCGTCGGCGGGCAGGTCGACGTCGGCCAGGGTACGCACCGCGGTCCGCAGCCGGCCCATCGTGGCGGAGGCGCGGATGCCGTGGCCGACGACGTCGCCGACGACCAGGGCTACCCGCGCCCCGGACAGCGGGATCACGTCGAACCAGTCGCCGCCCACACCGGCCCGGGTGGCCGCGGGCAGATACCGGGTGGCGATCTCCAGGGCCCCCTGGTCGGGCAGCGTGTGCGGGAGCAGGCTGCGCTGCAGGGACATGGTGGTGGTGCGCGCGCGGGAGTAACGGTGGGCGCTGTGCAGGCCGGTGGCCGCATGCCCCGTGAGCTCCTCGGCGAGCCGCAGATCCCCCGGGCCGAACGGCTCGGGGCGCCGGTGGCGGCCGAAGAGGGCCACCCCGAGTGTGCAGCCCTCGGCGAGCAGCGGTACCAGCATCAGCGCGCGTGTGCCGTACGCGTGCAGCCACGCGGCCGCCGGGTCCACCGCCACCCACGCCGCGACCACCGGGTCCGAGGTGTCGTAGAGGACGGCGTTGCCGGAGGCCAGACAGTCCGCCGGGGGTGACCCCGGCTCGTAGGCGACGGCCTCGCCCACCTGGGCCATGGACGCGCTCACGGCGTCGTCCGGGACGGTGCGCAGCACGGCGCGGCGCAGGACCACCGGGCCCGCGTCGGCGGAGCCGGCCGGGGTCCGCGGGGAGTCGAGCAGGTCCACGGCCATGAAGTCCGCGAGCCGGGGGACCGTGGCCTCGGCCAGGTCCTGCGCGGCGCGCCCGAGGCCGGGGGCCGCACCCGCGTGCGCGCCGGTCTCGCCCTCGGCGCCCTGCCGTGCAGGGGACTCCGGGGCGCGCTGGTGCGCCGCGAGGCAGACGGCGCGCACCCTGCCGGTGCCGTCCTTGAGCGGGGTCAGGACGGTGGGCAGGCCCAGATCCTGGACGAGCCCGGTCTGTACCTCCCGGGGCTCGCCCGTCTCCAGCACCTGGCGCATCGTCCGGTCGGCCTCCTCGCTCGCGGGGCCGGGCGCGATGTGGGTCAGGCGCAGCCCGCGCATCGCCGCCTCGGGCAGGGACAAGGCGCGTTCCAGGCGGCGGTTGGCGCGCATCAGGCGGAGCTCGATGTCGAAGATCGCCAGCGGGAAGGGGGACTGGATGAACGTCCACTCCTCCAGCGGTTCGCCCCGGGGCGGCTGGGGCCGGTCCGTCACCGCGGTCACCACGAGCCAGTCGACGGCCCCGGTGCCCGACGTCCGGCGGTGGGCGAGGAGTCCCTGCTCCAGGCGCCGGCCGTCCCGGTGCCGCAGGGGTACAGTGCCGTTCCACCGGTCGCGTCCGGCCAGAGTCCGCCGGGCCGATCCGGCCTCCTCCGCGGCGAGCAGCGCGGACGCGGGCCGTCCGACGACCTCCGAGGCCTCGTGGCCGAGCAGTTGCTGGGCGCCTTCGCTCCAGCCGGTCAGGATGCCCTGCTCATCGATGGTGGCCGTGGCCGTGTACGTCGACTGTCGCTCCATCGCCGCTCATCTCGCCCTTGTTCGGCAGGCACCTCTCCTGACCAGCATGATCCCGGTCGGCGCGGAGCACCAACGCAGCGCACGGCGGCCGCCCACGGGGGACGACCGCCGCACCCGCGCGGCGGCTAGCCGTTGGCCAGCGCCACCACCCGGTCCAGCGCCCCGTTGCTGTGCTTGTCCGGGGGGCAACCCCCGGGCCCCCGGCCGGGTGGGTGTTGAGCTAGCCGTTGGCCAGCGCCACCACCCGGTCCAGCGCCCCGTTGAC
>NZ_JBSFHY010000010.1:0-161049 GCF_053597295.1 Streptomyces sp. NPDC001450 | reverse complement strand
GCTGTGCTTGTCCGGGGGACGACCCCCGGGCCCCCGGCCGGGTGGGTGTTGAGCTAGCCGTTGGCCAGCGCCACCACCCGGTCCAGCGCCCCGTTGCTGTGCTTGTCCGGGGGACGACCCCCGGGCCCCCGGCCGGGTGGGTGTTGAGCTAGCCGTTGGCCAGCGCCACCACCCGGTCCAGCGCCCCGTTGAACTTGTCGTGGTCCCCGACGGTCGGGCCGGAGGAGGTGTACTGCCACATCGTGTAGTACGACCAGCCCGCCGGGAGCGTCCCCGGGTCCGAGGCGTAGCGGGCGATCCACAGAGGGTTGTTCACGGCGAAGCCGCCGTAGTTGCCGGTGCACTGGGTCCACCAGCTGGTGGCCGTGTAGATCACGGCGTCCCGGCCCGTCCGCGCCTTGTAGGTGTTCAGGAAGTCGGCGATCCAGCCGACCATCGCGCTGGTGGACTTGCCGTAGCAGGCGGCGCCGTACGGGTTCCACTCGATGTCGAGCGCCCCGGGCAGGGTCTTGCCGTCGCGGGACCAGCCGCCGCCGTGGTCGACGAAGTAGTTCGCCTGGGTGGCGCCGCTCGTGGTGTCCGGGGTCGCGAAGTGGTACGCGCCGCGGATCATGCCGACGTTGTACGAGCCGTTGTACTGCTGCGCGAAGTAGGGGTTCGTGTAGTACGTGCCCTCCGTGGCCTTGGTGTAGGCCCAGCGGACGCCGCTGTTCCACAGGGTGCTCCAGGCGACGTTGCCCTGGTAGCCGGAGACGTCGACGCCCTCGGTCTGGGTGACGTCACCGGTGGAGGGGGTGCCGTGCTGTCCGTCGTGGGCGAGGACTCCCATGCCCATGTACGCCGAACCACGGCTGGGGGTGCTCGCCGCCTGGGCAGTGGCGAGGGGAAGGGCCAGGGAGAGCGCCGCGAGCAGGGCGGTGACGAGGCCGGCGAGCGGACGTGGGTGGGGGGAACCGGGTCTGTGCACGCGCATGACGTGCCTCCGAGGAGTGAGGTGGGGGACCGTGAAGTGACCGCTGATCCACTGGCGTGGGCATGTCATTGATTGCCTGCTAAAGAAGCTACGCACGTAGATGACGGCGTGGGAAGGGGGTCCGGAGGCTGCCGTTGGTCTACGCCTGCGAAATACTTACGGAGCTGCGGCAATGGCGGCGTTTGACAGAAACTTTCAGGACAGCGAAACCGATCAGGGGTGCTGACGTGCACGAGGACGGAAACGGCGACGGACATCGGGTCACCGACCAGGTGACGCCGAGTGGTGCAGACCAGGAATTCCTGGCGCTGGAGCGCGAGTTGACCGTGCTGCTCAGGCGTGCCCGGGCAAACCAGGGCGAGATGGCCCGCGAGGTCCACCCCGACCTGGAGTCCTCCGCGTACGGCCTGCTCATCCGCCTCGACGAACTCGGCGGCCAGCGCGCCACCGAACTCGCGGCCTACATCGGCGTCGGCAAGGCCACCATGTCCCGCCAGCTGCGCGCCTTGGAGGAGCTGGGCCTGATCGCCCGCGAGCCCGACCCCGCCGACGGCCGCGCCTGGCTGGTGACCCTGACCGACGAGGGCCGCGGCCGCGTCGGCAAGGTCCGCGAGGCCCGCCGCGCCCGCTACGTCAGCCAGCTGGCCCACTGGGACCGCCACGAGGTGGCCGAACTGGCCCGGCTGCTGCAGCAGTTGAACACCGGCATGGAGAAGTAGCCGGCGCTCCGGACGGAGCCCGGAGCTCGACCGCTCCGGGCGGACGAGGGGAATGGTCGGACAGGCCTCAGAGCTCGACGTACACCGCCGTCGCGTCGTCGTGCGTCTTGCTGCGGCCGAGGAACGCCCGCTCCTCCCGGTCCGCCGACTCCAGCTCCCGTACCCGGTCGACCAGGGAGCGGGTGCCCTCCTTGGCGACGAGGCCGAACAGGGTCGTCCAGTCGCCCTCGTGGAACTTCTCCGCCCAGCGCGTCGCACCGTCCGTCAGGGCGGCCAGGGCCCGCACCTCGTGGCGGGGGAGGGTGCCGGTGACCGCGCGGGAGGCGACCGAGGGGTCGGCGGCGGCCGTGAAGAAGCCGCCCTCCTTGTTGCGCAGACGCGCGTCGATCAGGGCGTCGGTGGCCAGCGCGGAGCGGGGCAGCCGGTCGAGCCGGTCGTCCAGGACCGGGGTGACCGCGCCGTCGGGGGACTGCAGGAGCAGCGTGGAGTCGGACAGGACCAGGTACTCCACGGTCTCGGCGGACCAGCGGGTCAGGACCACCGTCGCCTGGGGGGTTCGCGGGTGAGAAAGCTCACAGGTGTGCGCGTGGGCCTCCGCGGTCCGGGCGATCGCCCGCGAGAGAATCTCCGGGAGCGTCAGATCTCGCCCGGAAACGGTCAGTTCGGTCAGCGCCCCGCCGAGCCGCGCCGTGAACCAGGGGACCGAATGCAGACACCCCGTCCCGTCCCGCGGCGGCGTCACTCCGTCCAGCAAGATCACACAACCCCCCTGACCGGACGCGGGTAGTCCGACTCCGGCGAAGTCCTCGTTGGGTCGGGTCGGGTCGCCGGCTTCCGAAACGAGATCAGTGCGCATTCGGCCAGTCTGCACGACCCCTTCACAGACTTCGCCAGAGGCTGGCAAGCACCGCCGAATTGACATGACCCCGCAGGCCAGGCGCCTGGTTTGGGGGTAAATGACGCACTCCGGGAAGGCGTGGTGGCGAATAGTGCCAAAGCCTGCCGCGCGCGTCCAACCGGCCCACCGCACAAGGGCCCTGCACGCGCCACAGGAACTTGCCCGTCAACTCCCCTCCGATGTTCACTCCTTCGGGTGGCGGGTCAGGTGATGCGCGACCACTGCCCACCGGCGCTGGGAGGGTCGGGAACCGTACGAACCGGGTGTACGCACCACTTGGTACCTGGGCCCTGTCGCAGATCACGGGGCGCCACCCGGGCCCTTGGGTAGACGAGTTCAGGAATGCGAGCACCGGTGCAGAAGAAGCGGCCTCGGCGCACAGGCAGGCAGACGGCCCCCGAGGGGGTCGCCGAGCAGACCCCCGTGGGCACCGGCCGCCCCACCCATGTGCGCACCCGGCTGATCGTGGCCGTGGCCGTGGTGGCCGCGGCCATCGCCGGAGCGGGGGCGCCCGCGCTGCTCACCGCCTCCCAGGACCTCGGCGACTCCCAGGAACTGGTGACGCTGGCCGCCCGCACCCAGGACGCGCTCGCGCTCGCCCACTCGCTCGCCGACGAACGCGACGAGGTCACCGCCTACATCGCCGCCGGCCGCCCCAAGGCCAAGGCGCCCTCCGAGCAGCGCAGCGCCCGCGTCGACCGCCAGGTCGACGACCTGCGCGCCGACACCGACACCCCGGCCTCGCTGCGCACCGACCTGGACGCCATCGCGGCCGTCCGGCGCGCCGCCCTCACCGGCAAGTCGAACGCGCTGCAGACCCACCAGGCGTACTCGGCCACCATCAGCGAACTGCACCGCCTCGCCGACGCCCTGGCCGACCAGCTGCCCCCGCGGGCCGGCTCCGGCGCCTACTCCCTCGCCGAACTGGACTCCGCCGTCCAGCAGTCCGCGGCCGCCCGCGGCCTGCTGCTGGCCGCGCTGAACATCCCGTCCACCACCCAGACGGTGATCAACCCCACCACCGGTCTGCCCACCACGACCACCACCACGAACGAGGCGGACCGCAAGCAGCGCGACGCGCTCACCGCCGCCGCCCAGCAGGCCCGCCTGCGCGCCGACGCGGCCCTCGCCGACTTCCGCGAGACCGCGCCCAAGGCGGCGGTGGCCTCGTACGACTCCACGGTCACCGGTCCCGAGGTCAACTCGGCGGAGAAGTACCTGGCCGCCCTCACCGACCAGCCGACGTTCACCGGCAGCGAGCCGACCACCAGCACCAAGAAGCTGGACGCGGCCCTGTCCGCCCGCGTCGACCTGATGCGGGGCGCCGAGTCGGCCCTCTACGACCACCGCACCAAGGACCTCGCGGGGCTCCGGGACGACGACGTCACCGCCCTGGAGATCCGCGTCGCCGTCCTCGGCGCCCTGATGCTGGTCGCCGTGGGCATCGCCACCGCCATGGCCCGCACCCTGACCCGCCCGCTGTCGGTCCTGCGCCGCGGCTCGGCCCGCCTGGCCGAGGCCGAGGACCCGGTCGCCCAGGAACCGATCAGCTTCACCGGCCGCAACGACGAGTTCGCCCAGGTCGTCCGCTCGGTCAACGCCCTGCACGCGCACGCGGTCGGCCTGCACGAGCAGACCGTCGCCGCGCACGAGCGGGTCACCACCCTGGAGACCGACCGCAAGCACCTGGTGGGCCAGCGGCAGAAGATGGCCGACGCCCGCGAGGAACTGCGCGCCGAGCTCGACGAGTCGGCCGCCCAGCTGGAGCGGCTGCGCGGCAGCATCGGCGGTACGTTCGTCAACCTCGCCCTGCGCACCCTGGGGCTGGTCGAGCGCCAGCTGGCGGTCATCGAGGGCCTGGAGGAGCGCGAACAGGACCCCGAGCGGCTCGCCACCCTCTTCAAGCTCGACCACTTCGCCACGGTCATGCGTCGCCACAGCGAGAACCTCCTGGTCCTCGCCGGCACCGAGCACGTCCAGCAGCACCACGGCCCGGTCCCGCTGGTGGACGTCGTACGGGCGGCGGTCAGCGAGATCGAACGCTACGAGCGCGTCCGCATCGCCGCCCTGCCCCCGCACGCCCATGTGGCGGGCTTCGCGGCCGACGACCTCTCCCACCTCCTCGCCGAACTCATGGAGAACGCCACCTCGTTCTCCCCGCCGGAGCTGCCCGTCGAGGTCTCCGGCTGGCTCCTCGAATCCGGCGAGGTCATGCTCTCCGTACAGGACGAGGGCATCGGCCTGGCGGGCGACCGGCTCGACCGCCTCAACGCCCGCCTCACCGACTTCGACCCCGCCTCGCCGTACGACCAGGAGGGCGACACCGGCCTCGGTCTCGGCCTGTACGTCGTGGCCCGCCTCGCCCACCGGCACGGCATCCGCGTTCAGCTGCGCGAGCAGAAGCAGGGCGGGGTGGCGGCGGTCGTCGTCCTGCCCCAGTCCCTCCTCGCCGAGGCCCCCGCGGCGGCGGTCCCGCCCCAGGCCGGACGCTCGGACACCACCCAGACCGTCTCCTTCCCCGGTGCCGACGCCGAGGCCAACTCCAACGTCCTGCACGCCCGCACGAAGAACCCGGACAAGGACAACACGGACCCGCTGGTGGCGCTGGCGGAGAAGCTCGCCCGCGAAGCGGAGGCCCTGGAGACCCACACCAGGCCGGAGCCCGGCGAGCCGACCACCGAGGAATCGGTGACCCGCCCGAAGCAGCCGGCAGAGACCTTCGCCGAAACAACGATGGAGCTACTGCTCCCGGACCCGGCGACGGACCCCGAGGCCCCCCACGCACCCGAGGCCGCCGAAGCCCCTGAGTCCCACGGCGTGCCGGCGGCTCATGACGTCCCTGAGGCCCACGGCGTGCCGGCGGCTCATGACGTCCCTGAGGCCCACGGCGTGCCCGCGGCCCCCCACGCCCCCGAGGCCCACGACGCACCCGCGGCCGCCGACGGCGAGCACGCCCCGCTGGGGCCACCCGCACCCGACGACGAAAGCCGCACGGGTGGTGCGGGTGGGAACGACGACGCCGAAGGCGAAGCCGAGGCGCTCACCAGCAAGGGCCTCCCCAAGCGCACACCCAGGATCACCTCGCCCACAGCCCCGCCCCGCCAGCGCAGCGGGGGCGTGGACGCCGAAGCCCTCCGCCGCAGACTCGGCGGCTTCCGCCAAGGAGCACAGGCCGGCTACAGGGACGTAGAGGCAGAGATGGCCGCACACACCGAACAAGCCACGGGGGGCACAGCCGAGGAGGCAAGCAGTTGACCGCGCCCAGTACCTACGGCCTGAGCAGTGAAGCCCGCAACCTGCACTGGCTGCTGACCAACCTGGTGGAGGAAGTACCCGGCATCCAGTCCGTCGCAGTCGTCTCCTCGGACGGCCTGCTCCTGCTCTCCTCCGACCCAGCCCGCACGGCCGAGTCCCGCCAGAAGAAGGCGGCGAAGGGCCCCCGAGGCTCCTCCGCCGACCTGGCAACCATCGTCTCCGGTATCGGCAGCCTCACCATCGGCGCCGCCAGTCTCCTGGAGTTCGGCGGCGTCAAGCACACGATGATCGCGATGGACGAGGGCAGCCTGTTCGTCATGTCGATCAGCGACGGCTCGCTGCTCGGCGTGCACGGTTCCGCGGAGTGCGACATGAGCGTGGTGGCGTACCACATGGCGCTCTTCGTCGGCCGCGCCGGCCACGTCCTGACCCCGGAGCTCCGCAGCGAGCTGAGGAAATCCCTGGAGGCCGAGTCGACGGGGAGCACCCGATGAGCGGCCCGGCCAAGAAGCATCAGCTCCCGGTCCGCGGCGGCGACCGCAAACCCGCCCGCGTCCGCCCCTACTCGCTCACCGGCGGCCGTACCCGCTTCGGCCACGTCCTCCTGGTGGAGACCTTCGTGGCCGCGCTGGAGGCCCCGGAGGAGCGCAAGGAACTGACGAACGGCTACCTCGCCACCCGGGTCATGCCGGAGATGCGGGCCATGGTCGAACTGTGCCGCCGTATGCGCACGGTGGCCGAGATCGCCGCGCTGCTGAAAATGCCGCTCGGTGTGGTCCGCGTCCTGCTGAGCGACCTCGCGGACCAGGGAAAGATCCGTGTGTACGGCACCGGAACGGGTCACGGCACCGGCCGCCCGGACCGCGCTCTGCTGGAAAGGGTGCTGAGTGGACTCCGCCGTCTCTGACGCCATCGGTGTCACCCCTCTCGTCGCCGGTTTCACCGAGCCCGACGAGGATCTGAAGGCCTGGCAGAAGGACCGGGACCGGGCCCCCGTCGCCACGAAGATCGTGGTCGCCGGTGGCTTCGGTGTCGGCAAGACCACGCTGGTCACGACCGTCTCGGAGATCACACCGCTGCAGACCGAGGCGCTGATGACCGAGGCGAGCGAGGGCACCGACGACCTCTCCGCCACGCCCGGCAAGCTGACCACCACGGTGGCCATGGACTACGGCCGCATCACGCTCGACGACGACCTGGTGCTCTACCTGTTCGGCACGCCGGGCCAGCAGCGGTTCTGGTTCATGTGGGACGACCTGGTGCGCGGCGCGATCGGCGCCGTCGTCCTGGCCGACACCCGCCGCCTGAAGGACTGTTTCCCCGCACTGGACTACTTCGAGAGCTGCGGACTGCCGTACGTCGTCGCGGTCAACCACTTCGACGACAGCGAGCTGTTCGAGCCGGAGGACGTACGCGAGGCGCTGACCATCCCCGCGCACATCCCTGTCATGATCATGGACGCGCGGCGCCGGATCTCGGTGATCGAGACCCTCCTGGCCCTGGTGGGCCACGCGCTGGACGAAACCCCCGAGTAGTCCCCAGCCCCGTAGGAGACACACCCGCATGCGGAAGATACTCGTCGTCGGAGCCGGCCAGTCCGGACTCCAGCTCGCCCTCGGTCTGCAGTCGCACGGCTACGAGGTCACCCTGATGTCGAACCGGACCGCGGACGAGATCCGCTCCGGCCGGGTCATGTCGACCCAGTGCATGTTCGACACGGCACTGCAGCACGAGCGCGATCTCCAGCTGAACTCCTGGGAGTCGCAGGCCCCGAGGATCGAAGGACTCGGCGTCTCGGTCGCGGCCCCCGGCTCGCACGACCCCGGTCCCACCCAGCGGGCGATCGACTGGGTGGGCAGGCTCGACGGGTACGCGCAGTCGGTCGACCAGCGGGTGAAGATGGCCGGCTGGATGGAGACCTTCGCCCAGCGCGGCGGCCAGCTGGTCATCCACGGCGCGGCCGTCGGCGACCTCGACTACTTCTCCCGCACCTACGACCTCGTCCTGGTCGCGGCGGGCAAGGGCGAGCTGGTCTCGATGTTCGCCCGCGACCCGGAGCGCTCCCCGTACAGCGAGCCGCAGCGCGCGCTGGCCGTCTCGTACGTCCACGGCCTCGGCCCGCGCCCGGAGCACCCGGAGTTCGACGCGGTCCGCTGCAACCTGGTCCCCGGGGTCGGCGAGCTGTTCATCATGCCGACGCTCACCACCTCCGGCCGGGCCGACATCCTGTTCTGGGAGGGCATACCCGGCGGCCCGCTCGACGTCTTCAACGGCGTCAAGGACCCGGCGGAGCACCTCTCCCTGACCCTGGAACTCATGGAGAAGTTCACTCCGTGGGAGTTCGCACGGGCCACGAAGGTCGAACTGACCGACGCCGGAGGCACGTTGGCGGGCCGGTACGCCCCGACCGTACGCAACCCCATCGGCCGGCTGCCCTCCGGCGGTCTGGTCCTCGGCGTGGCCGACGTGGTCGTCGCCAACGACCCGATCACGGGACAGGGCTCCAACTCCGCGTCCAAGTGCGCGGCCGCGTACCTCGCCTCGATCCTGGAGCGGGAGGACAAGCCGTTCGACGAGGAGTGGATGCGCGGCACGTTCGACCGGTACTGGACCACCGCCCAGCACGTCACCAAGTGGACCAACACCATGCTGGCGCCGCCGCCGGAGCACGTCCTGAACCTCATCGGTGCGGCTGGACAGCTGCAGCCGGTGGCGAATCGATTCGCCAACGCGTTCGACGATCCGGCCGACTTCGAGAACTTCTTCTACGAGCCGGAGAAGACCGAGGCCTACCTGGCCTCGGTCGCCGGGGACTGAGCGGGAGAGTCGTCAGGGCGTACGGCACCGAGTACCGGATTGGAAGCCAAGGGGGAGACCTCGACCTTCTCGCCCGGTCTTGGTGCCTGTACGACCTTCCCGTCCCCCACGTACATCGCCACGTGCGTCGCCTCCGGGAAGTAGACCACCAGGTCGCCCGGGCGCAGATCGGTCAGCGGGACTCTCTTCAGGCGGGCCCACTGTTCCTGGCTGGTGCGGGGGATGGGGGTGCCCGCGTGGTCCCAGGCCTGGGAGGTGAGGCCCGAGCAGTCGTACGACTTCGGGCCCGCCGCTCCCCACTGGTACGGCTTGCCGAGCTGGTCCATGGCGTAGCGGACCGCCCGCTCGCCCTCGGCCGAGGAAGGGGTCGCGGCCTTGCCGAGGGCGCCCGAGGTCACGAGCTTGTCCTGGGCTTGTGCCACTCCCTGCTGTTCCAACCGGGCGATCGCGCTCAGCTGCTGCGGAGTGAGGGAGGCGAGGAGCCGTTCGACGTCGGCCAGCCTGGTCGTCACGTCGTCGCGCTGCTTCTTCTGCCGCGCGGCGAGGGTCTGCTGGGTGTCCAGGGCCTTGCGGGCGGCCCTGGCCAGTGCGTCCTTCTTCTTCGCGGTGCCGGCCAGCCGGTCCACCGTCTCGGCGCGCTCACGGGCCAGCTGCCCGATCACATGGCCCTCGTCCAGCGCGTGCTGCGGGTCGGGGGCGAGCAGCAGGCGGACGTAGGGGGAGAGGTCGCTGCGGTTCTGGTACTGCTCCCGGGCCAGACGTCCGGCGTCGATCCGGCTGCCCTGCAGGGCGAGCCGGGCCCGGGCCAGTTCGCCGTCGAGGCGGTCCACCTCGGCCTGCTGCTTCTTGAGCTGCTCCGCCGTGGCGTTGTAGGTCTCGGTGGCCTGTTCGGTCTGCCGATACAGCTGCTGAAGGTCCGTCAGCAGCTCGGAGACGGGCCGCTGCGGGTCGGGCGCGGCCACCGCCGCCACGGGCGCGAGGACGGCCTGGGCCGCCACCGCGGCCGTACAGGCCAGGCGTAGAAGCACTCCTGACACGTCATCACCTCCGGTGTGGACGGGTGGACTTTCCACCCGTCGCCGCACGGCGATAATCAGACATGTGGGGAGATATGTGTGCCCTGCCTACGCGGTTCGGCGCAACCCTGTCACCCGGACGCGTCATCCGGCTTGCCGGACGGCCTTTCGTCCGGCTTGGACCAGGGCCACCTGACCTTGCCCCCCGGTTTCCCCGCCCCCTCTTCACCTTCGGCGGCGTACTGGTACTTCCACCCCTGCACCATGCCGAGCTTCTTGCTGTGCCCCCTCGGTACGCGGCGGTACACGAGCACGGTCGGCGGGCCGCCGGCCGCGTCCGGAACCGGGATGCGGTACGTCTTCGGGGGGTGGCCGGTCATGCCCAGCAGCACGGGCAGTACGCGCCCGTCCATGGGGCCGCCCTCGAAGGGGGTGTCCTGACTCTTCACGGCTTCAGTCTCGGTCATCCTCGGCGAGCGCGCCGACGAGGTCCGCCGTCTGCGGGTCACGTCCCGCGGTCACCGTGAGGATGGCCACGAACTGCTCGACCAGCCAGTCGCGCAGCTCCTCGACCGGGGGCTGCTTGCCCTCGTCCAGCCAGATCAGGGAGGCCGCCTCCACCGCCGTGATCCACATCCGGACGGTCATGCGCAGGCGCGGGCCCGGGGCGGAGACGCCGAGGTGGCTGAAGATGTGCTCGGCGGCGGCCCGGCGCACCCCGTCCACGATGGCGGTCGTCCGGGACGTCTCCACCACGCTGCCGCCCTGGAGCAGCGCGCTGAAGCCGGTGTCGTGTTCGTCCACGAAGGTCAGATAGCGGTCGAGGGCCCGGGACAGCCGTGGCATCAGAGGGCCGTGCAGGGGCTCGTCGAAGCACAGCTGCAGCTCCTCGGCCGCCGATCTGAGCGCGGCCTCGTACAGCTGCTGTTTCCCTCCGGGGAAGTACCGGTACACGAGCGGACGGGAGACCCCGGCCGCCTCCGCCACGTCATCGAGCGAGACGTCCTCGGGGGCGCGCTGCGCGAAGAGCGAGAGGGCGGCGTCGAGGAGCTGACTGCGGCGTTCCTCGACGCTGAGGCGGCGATAGGCGGGGGTGGCTGCCGGCGGGGTCATGCTCCGCAGCGTAGTCGCTCCGCTCGGAGGGCCCGTTTCTGTCTGCGGGTCCGTTGTGGCTGGTCGCGCCCACGCGGCTCGGCCGCATACCGACGCAGCGCCGCGCCCCGGGGTCCGGACGCCCCGGCTATGCCAGCAAGCCCGACGACCTCCACAGACGCCGCCCGACCCCCCGCAGCACCCCGATGTCGTCCAGGAAGTCCGTCAGCCTCTTCGCGCCCGTCTGCATGACCTCCCGCCGATGCCCACTCGCCTTCACCTGCGCCATCGCCTCCCGCTTGTCCAGGCCGACGTTCGTGTAGACCTCGGGATTGATGAAGGCGACCGAGAAGACCCGCGCGAACTCGCCGGACGTGACCCGGGTGAACTCCTGGGACCACTTGGGAGCCGTCAGCATCTGGCGGCGCAGCTCCTCGCGGGCGTAGCGGACGTGCCGGGCCTCCTCGACCACGTGGATCCGCGTGACACCCCGGACCAGCGGCTGCACCCGCTCGTCCGGGAACGTCAGCCGCTGCATCCAGTCCAGCACCTCCTCGCCGAGCAGCGTGGCCGTGAAGGAACCGGGGGTCGTGGAGATGGTCTTGAAGACGCGGCCGAGGTTCTGGTGCGCCCGGCTCACCGGGTACCAGGGGGCGTCGCCCCGCGCGATCAGCCGCGCGAACATCTTCGAGTGCCGGCACTCGTCCTCGATCTCGGTGAGGGCGTACCGGACGTGCGCGCTCGTCGCCGCCTTGTCGTAGATGTGCCGGACGAGCAGCTGCATGAGGATGATCTCGAACCAGATGCCGAGCGAGGCCAGCGCCGCGGCCTCGTGCTGGGAGAGCAGGATCCGCTGCTCCTCGCTCATCCGCTGCCACATCGGCGTGCCGTACAGCGAGAGAAGCTCCGGCGGCCAGAACCACTTGCCCTCCTCGAAGGGCGCGTCCCAGTCCAGCTCCTTGTCCGGGTCGAAGGAGTGCTTGGCGGAAGAGACGAGCAGCCGCTCGGCCACCTGTTCGCGGTCTTTGAGCAGGCCGAGCGCGTCGCGCAGCCCGTCGAGCGCGTCCGCTTCCGTCAGGGTCGTCATGGCTCTTTCACCTCGTTACCCGGGGTACGTCGTCCGCCTCTTATGAGACTGCCTGTCAGCAAGGCCGTCAATCCCCTGCGCATGACTTGTTGACTCGGCGTCTACGTGTGAGCCTGCGAGGTATGCCGACGCATGACCTGTACACGAACAACCCCGGAGACCCCCTCTGGCAGGTGCCCGCCAGTGGTGCGGCCCGGTTCAGCTGGGAGTACGACGAGGGCCGGGACCGCCTGCTCGCCCTGTACCAGAAGGGCAAGGACAAGCAGTGGGACGGACAGACCCGCATCGACTGGGACCTGGAGGTCGATCCGTACGACCCGCTCGGCACCCCCGAGGAGTCGATGTCGCTGTACGGCACCCCGTACTGGGCCAAGCTCTCCGACAGGGACAAGGGTGAGCTGCGCCAGCACTACGCGTCCTGGCAGTTCAGCCAGTTCCTGCACGGCGAGCAGGGCGCGATGATCTGCGCGGCGCGGATCGTGGAGTCGGTGCCGGACATGGACGCCAAGTTCTACTCGGCGACCCAGACGATGGACGAGGCCCGGCACGCCGAGATCTACGCCCGATTCCTGCACGAGAAGATCGGGATGGTCTACCCGATCAACGACAACCTCCAGTCGCTGCTCGGCGACACCCTCCGCGACAGCCGCTGGGACATGCCCTACCTCGGGATGCAGGTCCTCATCGAGGGGCTCGCCCTCGCCGCCTTCGGCATGATCCGGGACACGACCAACAAGCCTCTGCCCAAGCAGATCCTGGCCTACATCATGCAGGACGAGGCCCGGCACGTGGCCTTCGGACGCATGGCCCTGCGCGACTACTACAAGCAGCTCACGGACGCCGAGCTGCGCGAGCGCGAGGAGTTCGTCATCGAGGGCTGCTATCTGATGCGCGACCGGCTGCGCGGCATCGAGGTGCTGGAGAACTTCGGCATCGCCAGGGCCGAGGCCGAGCGGATCAGCGCGGACTCCGAGTTCCTGCAGCTCTTCCGCCGCCTCCTGTTCAGCCGCATCGTGCCCTGCGTCAAGGACATCGGCCTGTGGGGCAAGCGGCTCCAGCAGGCCTATGTCGACATGGGGGTGTTCGAGATGGGCGACTCCAACCTGGACCTGCTGATGGCCCAGGACGAGGAGATCGCCGAGCAACTGGACGCGGAGCGCTTCGCCGCGGAGGAGCGGGAGCGGGTCGCCGAGGTGCGGGACGCGATCGAGTCGGGGGCGGGCGAGGTCTGACCCGCTCGCACGGTGCAGTAGCGTTCTGGCGTGTCCATGCCTCCGCCGCCGCAGCAGCCCCAGTACCCGTACCAGCCCCAGCACCCGTACGGGCAGCAGCCGCCGCAGGCCCCGCCGCCTCCGGGGCCGTACGGCTCCCCGTACCCCCAGCAGCAGCCGTACCCCCAGCAGCAGCCGTACCCTCCGCAGCCCTACCCGCAGCAGCCGTACCCCGGCTGGGGCGTGCCGCCGATGGGTCCGCCTCCCAAGAAGCGCGGGCCCGGTCTGGCGCTGGGGATCATAGGCGGGGTCATCGGTCTGGCCGTGCTCGGCAGCCTCGGAGGAGTCGGGGCGGTGCTCGGGACCGACTTCCCCGCGGCCGAGAACAAGCTCACCCTGCCCCACGAGCTGGTGGACGGGAAGTACGTCCTCGCCGACGACCTCTCCGACAGCGAGGGACAGAAGGTCGAGGACGAGGCCGACGGCGCCTATGACGCCAAGGACGTCCACGCCCTGGTCGGCCGCTACAGCCCGGGCGGCGACGACTCCAAGGGCATGCTGCTGGTGTCGAGCATGTACGGCCGGTTCAAGAACGAGGACGACGTTCGCAGCAACTTGCTCAAGGGGGCCAGTGAGACCGACGGCGTGACGGTGGTCGAAGCCGCAAAGGACGTCACCCCGTCCGGCTCGGACGTCACCATCAGCTGTGAGGTGCTCACCCAGAAGCAGTCGCTGGTGACGATCACCTACCCGGTCTGCGCCTGGGCGGACGGCAACACGGCGGCCGTGGTCGGCGAGGTCGGCCTGCAGCGGAAGGACTCCGCCGACGTGGACCTCGACGCCGCCGCCCGGAACACCGTCAAGGTCCGCGACGAGATGATCAAGCCGATCGACTGACCGCCGCCTCCTGTGCGGGGAACGACGTTCGCAGCGTGAAGGCGTACGGTGTCGGGCCGTGCACCCTCAGGTGCAGCAGTCGTTCCTCCGCCTCGGCCACGGTCGGGCGGTGGCCGGCGGGAACCCACCACAGGGTGGTCATCGCCTCCGAGACACGCTCGAACCATTCCCGGCGCCGGGCCAGCAACTCCCGGTGCTGTCCCTGGTACATGAACGCGGTCAGCGCGTCGGTGTCCCGCCACACCGACATGTTGATGATCAGCCACTCGTCGCCGAGGACGGGGATGTCGGTCGCGTTGCCGGAGTCGCTCTCCAGCCGCCAGACGAACCCCTCCGCGGCGTCCGCCACGGCGTTCACCGGGTCGAGCGCGTCGACGAAGTCCTTCAATTCGGGAGAGTCCAACGGGAACTTGAGGCGGGCGATGTTGACCTGGGCGAGTTCGCGGGTGACCGGCGCATGCGTCATGACCGAACGGTAGGTCGGCCACCACGGGTCGCGGTACCCCCCGTCTCACAGGCCGAGAACCGCCCGCATCACCTCCCGGGCGATCGGTGCCGCGTCCCCGCCGCCGCTGATCTCGCCCCGGTCCGCCGAGGCGTCCTCGACCACCACCGCGACCGCGACCCTCGGTTCCAGGTCGTCGTCGGCCTGCGCCCAGGAGACGAACCAGGCGTACGGCACACCGGAGTTGCCGACGCCGTGCTGGGCGGTGCCGGTCTTGCCGCCGACCACGGCCCCGGGAATGGCCGCGTTGGTGCCGGTGCCGTCCGTGACCACGTCGGTCATCAGCTTCCTCAGCTGTACGGCCGTGGACGGACGCATCACCTGCCGGTCGGGCCGCATCCCGCCGCCGCTGAGCGTCTCGCCGCCGTGGCGGGTGGTCCGTTCGACCAGGTACGGCGTGCGCAGCCGGCCGCCGTTGGCCACGGCCGCCGCGACCATCGCCATCTGCAGCGGGGTCGCCCGGGTGTTGTACTGCCCGATCGAGGACAGCGCGAGCTGCGCCTTGTCCACATGGGTGTCGAAGGTACTGGGGGCGGCCTCGAAGGGGACGCGCAGCCGGGTGTCGTTGAAGCCGAACGCCTGGGCCGTGGCCGACATGTCCGCCACCCCGACGTCCACGGCCAGCTTGGCGAACACCGTGTTGCACGACCACTCGAAGGCCTCCCGCAGCGAGGCGTCCGCGCAGCCGTCGCCCTCGTTGGTCAGCCGGGTCCTGGTCCCGGGCAGCCGGTAGGGGTCGGGGGAGTCGGTGGACGCGTCCAGGTCCGTGACCACACCCGCGTCCAGCGCCGCCGCCGCGGTGACCACCTTGAACGTCGACCCCGGCGGATAGGTCTGCCGTACCGCCCGGTTGAGCATCGGCTTCTCCGGGTCGTGGTTGAGCCGCGCCCACGCCGAGGCCGTCGCCTCGCTGTTGCCGGACAGCTCGGCGGGGTCGTACGACGGGGTCGACACCAGCGCCAGGATCCGGCCCGTGGTCGGCTCGATCGCGGCCACCGCGCCCCGCCGCCCGTGCAGCCCCTGGTACGCCGCCTGCTGCGCCTCCCGGTCGACGGTGGTGACGACGTCCCCGCCCGGACTGGACCCCCGCGTCACGTCGTTCCACAGCGGGAACGGCGACAGCATCGGGTCCGTGCCGGAGAGCACCCCGTCCTCCGTGTGCTCCAGGAACGTGCTGCCGTACATCTGCGAGGCGAAGCCGGTGACCGGCGCGTACAACGGGCCGTCCCGGTAGGAGCGTTCGTAGCGCAGCTGCTCGCCGGTGTCGTGGGAGCCGGTGACCGGCTCACCGCCGACCAGGATGTCGCCGCGCGGCTGCTGGTAACGGGCGATCGTGGGGCGGCGGTTGGCCGGGTTGGCGTCGTAGGAGCCCGCCTGGACCACCTGCACCCGGGCGGCGTTGACGAGCAGGGCCGCCAGCAGCAGGGCGCAGAACGCCCAGGCGTGCCGGATGTACCGGGCCATCGGCCGGCCGTTGCCGTACTCGGTCACGGGGCCTCCTGCCCGTCGTACTGGCTGCGGGCCGAGTCGCTCACCCGGATCAGCAGGGCCACGATCGCCCAGTTGGTGACCACCGAGGAGCCGCCCTGGGCGAGGAACGGCATCGCCATGCCGGTCAGCGGGATCAGGCCGGTGACCCCGCCCGCGATCACGAACACCTGGAGCGCGACGATCGAGGCGAGGCCGACCGCGAGGAGCCGGCCGAACGGCTCGCGCAGGGCGAGGCCCGCCCGGTAGCCGCGCTCCACGAGCAGGGCGTAGAGCAGGAAGATCGCCGCGAGACCGGCGAGGCCCAGTTCCTCGCCCGCCGTCGCCAGGATGAAGTCCGACTTGGTGGCGAAGCCGATGAGGATGGAGTGGCCGGCCCCGAGCCCGGTGCCGAGGACTCCGCCGGCCGCGAAGGCGAACAGGGACTGCGCGAGCTGGTTGGGGCCCTGCCCGGCCTCGATGGTGGCGAAGGGGTGCAGCCAGTCCTCGATCCGGCCGTTCACATGCGGCTCGAAGCGGCTGACGGCGAAGGCGCCGAGCACGGCGAGCACCAGACCGACCGCGAGCCAGCCGGTGCGGCCGGTGGCGACGTACAGCAGGACCACGAACAGCCCGAAGAACAGCAGCGAGGTCCCGAGGTCGCGCTCCAGCACCAGCACCCCGACGCTCAGCAGCCAGATCGTCACGATCGGCCCGAGCACCCGCCCGGTCGGGAACTGCAGCCGCCACAGCCGGCGGCCCGTGTAGGCGAGCGCGTTGCGGTTGGCGGCCAGGTAGGCGGCGAAGAACACCGCGAGCAGGACCTTGGCGAACTCGCTCGGCTGGATGGAGAATCCGGCGATCCGGATCCAGATGCGGGCACCGTTGACCGCCGGGAAGAGGATCGGCAGCAGGAGGAGAGCCAGGGCCGCGACCACGCAGACGTACGCGTAGCGCTGGAGCACCCGGTGGTCGCGCAGCATCAGCACGACGACGATGAACAGACCCACCCCGAGCGTGGACCACACCAGCTGGGTGGGGGCGGCCCGGTGGCCCGGCGTCTCCAGGTCGAGCCGGTAGATCAGCACCAGGCCGAGGCCGTTGAGCAGCACGCCGATGGGCAGCAGCAGGGGGTCGGCGTACGGCGCCCGGATCCGGACCGCGAGATGCGCGAACAGGGCGAGCACACCGAGCCCGGCGCCGTAACCGGCGGCACCCGGCGGGACGGTACCGGTCCTCGCCAGGCCCACGGCGCAGTAGCCGTACACGGACAGCAGGACGGCCAGCACGATCAGGGCCAGTTCGATGCCACGGCGTCGGGGAAGGCGTACGGCGGGGGCGGGTGTCCGCGGCGCCGCCATGGCTGTTCCGGCCTTGGTCATGTCCGGAACCTACCCAAACGGGGCGTGTTGTGTGCCGTTTGCCTGAGTTGTCGGTATCAGCGTGGCGCCAGGAGGACCCTCGTTCGGGCGCCCGCCACATGGGGCCGCCTACCGGAGGTACAGCGTGGCCACCGCCCCTCCGCCCACCGCGTTGCCGAAGAACAACCGCGCCCCCAGAACCTCCGCCTGCCCCACCGCGATGGTCAGCCCGAGCCCATGCCCCTTGGCCCCACCCTCCGTACGGAACCGCTGCGGCCCATGAGCCACCAGGTACTCCGGATACCCGCCCCCGTGATCCCGCACGGTCACCACGGGCCCGTCCACGGTCAGAACCACCGGAGGTGCCCCGTGCTTGTGCGCGTTGGTCACCAGATTCCCCAGCACCCGCTCCAGGCGCCGCCGGTCCGTCTCCACCCGGGCGTCCCGCACGATCCGCACCTCGGTGTCCGTCCCCGAGGCGCGCACCACCCGCCCGGCCAGCGTGCCCAGCTCCTCGGTGTCCACCTCCAGCTTCTCCCGCCCGGTGTCCAGCCGGGAGATCTCCAGCAGGTCCTCGGTGAGCGTGCGCAGCGCCGCCACCCGGTCCCGGACCAGCTCGGTCGGCCGGCCCGGCGGCAGCAGCTCGGCCGCCGCGTGCAGCCCGGTCAGCGGGGTGCGCAGCTCATGGGCCACGTCCGCGGTGAACCGCTGCTCGCTCAGCAGCTTGCTCTGCAGCGAGGAGGCCATGGAGTCCAGCGCGGCCGCCACCGCGGCCACCTCGTCCTGGGGGCGTGAGGGGTCCTTCGTCCGGGGGTCGTTCACGCGGGCGTCCAGATCGCCCGCGCTGATCCGCCGGGCCACCTGTGCGGTGCCGTGCAGCCGCCGCGTCACCCGGGTCACCGCGAACGCGCCGACCAGCAGCGTCGCCCCGATCGCCAGCGCCGACGACCACAGGATGGACCGGTCGAGCCCGGCGATCGTACGGGCCTGCTGCGAGTAGTCGACCTCCACCGCGAGCGCCCGGTGGCCGCCCGCGGGCCCCGCCGCCCACATGGTCGGCCGCCCCAGGTGCGAGGAGACCATCGTGCCGCGCTCCCCGGCCACGGCGAGCGCCCGCAGCCGTTCGGGGAGCCCCCCGGGGTCCACCCCGGCACCCGGCAGCAGCGCGTCCCCGGCCTGGTACGCCTCGGTGGCGTCCTGCAGCCGGGACAGCGCGAGGTCGCGGGCCTGGCCGACGGTCTGGTTGGTCACCGACACATGCACCAGGACGCCGAGCAGCGCGGCCAGCGCGCAGCACATCGCCGCGATGAACGCGGCCGACTTCACCGCGAGCGTCCCGGCCCACTGGGGCAGCGCGGGCCTCATCCCGCGCTCACCGGCGGGGTGGTGCCGGCGGACGGTGAGGGCGCGTGGCTGTGCCGGCCCTTGCCGGTGCGCAGGAACTCGTCCCGGGAGAACACCATGGCCCGCTGGTCCGGGTCCCAGGCCCAGGTGGTGCGGTACTCGTACCCGGAGATCCCGGCCGGGGAGCGGACGATCACCGCCCGGCCGGCCAGCTCGACGCCGATGATCGCGTCGTTGTCGGCCAGCACCTGCACCAGCTTGTGCTTCTCCACCGTGTAGACCCGCACCGCCGTCTGGTTGGTCGGGTACAGCCGGAAGCCGAGCGTCAGGTCGGCCCGGCCGTCCCCGGTGAGATCCCGGTAGTAAGCCTTGAGCAGCGGGCACCGCGCCCGGTCCCCGCCCGCGTCGCACTCCTTCATCCGCTCGACGGTCGCGTGGTACGCCCCCTTCGACCCGTAGTCGTCCGGATGCGCGGCCATCTCGGCCCGTACGACGTCCACCGGATCGACCTTGCGGATGTCGTCGCCCGGCACCTCGACGCCCGTGACCGTCTCGGTGCTCCCCTCGTCGTAGGGGTAGGCCGGGCTGGACGCCGGCCGGAGGTCCGGCCAGAGCTTCGCCGGGCTCACCGCGGTCGGGGTCACCCCGGCGGCCTCCAGACCGCCCCGGTCGCCGCAGGCCGCCGCCGTCGCCGACAGCAGGGCGACGACGGCCGCGGTGAGGGCGGTGCGCGCGATGCGACGGGCTGACACGGGGCTCCTGTGGATTCGGGGACGAGAGCTGCCCCGTACACCCTATTTGTAGGGAAGTCCTTTTTGTGCACTCGGGGCGGTGCTGGGGGAGAGGCTACTCGGCCAGTTCCTCCAGCAGTCGGGCGGTGGCCAGTCCCGCGCGCAGGTACTCCACGAACAGGTGGTTGTGCAGCGCCCAAGGGGAGCGCCGGGCGCGGATCAGCTCGATCGCCTCCTCGGTGCTGCGACCCCGCCGGACCAGGGTGTGCGCGACGACCAGGCCCGAGCGGTTGTAGCCGTGGTAGCAGCGGACCAGCACCGAGCGGCCGGTGTCCAGCGCCTCGTGCGCCGCCCGCGCCAGCCGTATCACTCCTGCGAGCTGCGTGCCGTCGAGCGGTCCGTCCGGTATCGGCCACACATGATGTTCGGTCCCGGGGCCGGGGCCGTACCCCGGCAGCCTCAGGAGCGACTGCACGACGTCGAACTGATCGCGCACGACGGCGGACTCCAGCCGCCCGGAACGGCCCCGGAACTCGTGCCCGCCCATCCACAGGCCGGGCTCTATCTCGCTCCAGGGGCTCTCCGGAGCCGGTACGTCGGGCTGCTCTCCGCGGGTTCGCAACGGCGCCTCCCCAACTCCCCCTCACAGGGCCGCTCTCCAAGGTAACCGGGTTCTTGCGTGGGAGCACCCCGCCTGTTCCCATGGTCGAGGGGTGATGGCGCATGAGCGGACTGCGCGTGGTGCCGACCTGGCGGCACGGCCACGAACGGCTGTACGTCTGCGGCCCGGACGGAGGGAACATCGCCTGGTACGACCGTGCGACCGGCCGGGTGAACCTGATCGCCGAGGACCGCGAGGCGGATGTCCTGGAGGCCCTGGAGCCGTTCCTGGCCGGCCAGGTGACCGTGGGCCCGCCCCCGGTGCCCACTCCCGCGGAACTGGCCCGGCTGACCCTGCACCCGGACGACGACCTGGCGCCCAACCGCCCCGGCGAGGCCCTCCTCGTCGCTCTCGACCGGGACCCCGGCCCCGCCCACCGGCTCCGCCCGGACCCGCGCCGACGCGCCCTGACCGCGGAGCAGGCCGTCGGCGACGCCCTGGACCAGCTGGAAGGAGCGGGCTGGCACGCTCTGCACTCCGTCCCGCTCCCGGGCGGCGACCGCATCCACCACCTGCTCATAGGCCCCGGCGGCCTCTACGTCGTCCATGCCCTGTACGCCCGTAAACAGCGGGTCCAGGCGACCGACCCGATGATCACCCTGGGCCGCCACGACCCCGAGCCCCTGCTCCGCCACCTCCGCGCCACCACCGACCGCGCATCCTGTGCCCTCACCGCCGAGGTCCGCCCCGTCCTGGCCCTGGTGGACCCCGCCGACCTGCGCATCACGGCCCCACCTCGCGGCATCCGCGTCCTCCGGCACACCGACCTGGCGACACTGGCCGGCCTGGGCGGCCTGGGCGGAGTACTGAAGCCGGCGGACGTGGAGGCACTGCACGCGATGGCACGGGATCGGGGGACGTGGGGGAGGGTGTAGGAGGGGCGAACCCGTCAGCCCCGGCCCGGAAGAAGCCGGCAGCCCCCAGCAGGGGTCACAGGGGGGCGCAGTCCCCTCGGCGGGACGGGTGGGGGCGGCGGGGGCGAGAACTCCTCCTCAGGGCAGTACCGCCGACCGCCCGGAATCCAGCAGCGGCGCCAGCAGATCCCCATGGTCCTGCAGGCGCGGGGCGATGTCTCCGGCCACGAACTCCAGCTGCCCCGCCGCCCGGCACTCCGCGACCTCCTCCCACGTCACCGGCGCCGACACCGACGGAACCCGCCGCGCCCGCAGCGTGTACGGCGCCGCCGTGGTCTTGCGCCCCGCGTTCTGGCTCCAGTCCACGAACACCTTCCCCGGCCGCAGGCTCCGCGTCATCCGGTGCACCACCAGCCGCGGCATGGCCCGCTCCGCCTCCACCGCGAGTGCCTTCGCGTACTCACTCGCCCGCTCGGGCGAGCCCCCGCGCACGCCCGCCAGAACGTGCAGCCCCTTCGACCCGGCCGTCTTGGCATACGCCTCGATCCCGTCCGCCGCCAGCCGCTCCCGCAGCCACAGCGCGACCTCGCAGCAGTGCACGATCGTCGCGGGCGCCCCGGGATCCAGGTCGAACACCAGCCGGTCGGCCTCGTCCGGCGACTGCACCAGCCACTGGTGCGTGTGGAACTCGGCGACCAGGTTGGCCGCCCACACCAGACTCGCCAGGTCCTGCACGACCACCATCCGGGCCGGCCCCTCCGACCGCGGGACCTCGGCGGTCGTGACCCACTCGGGCGTACCCGGCGGCACGTTCTTGGTGAAGAACACCTGCCCGTCCGGCCCGTCCGGATAGCGCAGGAAGGACAGCGCGCGGTCGCGCAGATGCGGCAGCAGCGCCTCGGCGCTGGTCACGTAGTAGTGCACCAGCTCCCCCTTGGTGAAGCCGGTCTCCGGATACAGCACCTTCTCCAGGTTGCTGAGCGCGACCCGTCGCCCCTCCACGTCGGTGATGGGCGTCATAGGATGACCATTCCAGGCATACAGCCACGTAATACCAGAAACCGGAAGGAAGGGTGCTGCACGTGCGATCCATATGGAACGGCGCCATCTCCTTCGGTCTCGTCAGCATCCCGATCAAGCTGGTGAACGCCACCGAGAGCCACTCGATCTCCTTCCGCCAGATCCACACCGAGGACAACGGCCGCATCCGCTACCGCAAGGTGTGCGAACTGGAGGACCGCGAGGTCAGCCAGGCCGAGATCGGCAAGGGGTACGAGGACGCGGACGGCACGATCATCCCGATCAGCGACGAGGACCTCTCCCACCTCCCGATCCCGACCGCCCGCACGATCGAGATCGTCGCCTTCGTGCCGGCCGACCGGATCGACCCGCTCCAGATGGACGCGGCCTACTACCTCGCCGCCGGCGGAGCCCCCGCCGCCAAGCCGTACACCCTCCTGCGCGAGGCCCTCAAGCGCAGCGACAAGGTCGCCATCGCCAAGTACGCGCTGCGCGGCCGCGAACGCCTGGGCATGCTGCGCGTGGTCGGCGACGCCATCGCCATGCACGGCCTGCTCTGGCCGGACGAGGTGCGCGCCCCCGAAGGCGTCGCCCCGGACGTGGGCGTCACCGTCCGCGACAAGGAACTGGACCTCGCGGACGCCCTGATGGACACCCTCGGCGAGGTCGAGCTGGAGGACCTGCACGACGAGTACCGCGAGGCGCTGGAGGAGGTCATCGCGGCGAAGGCGGCCGGCGAGACCCCGCCCGAGGCCCAAGAGCCCGCCGCCGGCGGCAAGGTGCTCGACCTGATGGCGGCCCTGGAGAAGAGCGTGCGCGCGGCCCGGGAGTGCCGGGGCGAGGCACCGGCCCCGACCGAGGAGGCCGCGGTCAGGCCCCTCGCCCGCGACCGGGCCACCCCGAAGGAGACGGGCGGCAAGAAGTCGACCTCCACGGCGGCGAAGAAGACGGCCGCGAAGAAGAAGACGGCGGCGGCGAGGAAGTCGACGGCGAAGACGGCCGCCGCGAAGACCACCGCAGCGAAGACGACGTCCAAGTCCACGGCGAAGACGGCGAAGACGGCGAAGACCGCGAAGACGGCGTCCACGGCCAAGACGACGGCGAAGAAGACCCCGGCCAAGAAGACGGCGTCCCGCAAGCGCTCGGCCTGACCGCGCCGTCCGGATGCGGCCCGGAGCCCGATCGCCGGCCATGAGAGACGTTGCTACTCAGGGGGGTGGACCGACCCGCTGGGAGCGTGACGATGCCGACCGGTGACCGACCGTCCGCGGCCGCCTGGCGCAACCTGGTGATGGCCGGCCACCCTCGGCTTCACCCTCACCTTCCGGGCCTGGAACCTGACCGTTCCCCCCGCGGCCCACTCGAGGCACGGCCGACGGCTGAAGATGACCCCCTGATTCCCTCCCCGAGGCGGGACGACTCGGGCACGATGAGGGGGTGACATACATGGTGACCGTGGCCATGGCCCCTCCCAAGGGCGCTCCGGAACTCGACGCGCTCCAGCGGGAGGGCGTCATCTTCCTGCTGAGGAAGGGGTTCGACTCGCTCGAGGCGGTCGAGGGGCCCGACGGCATGGAGATCGAGCTGATGGACGACGTCATCGCCGCCCATCCCGGAGGGGTCCTGCTGAAGCTCTTCGTGGACGCACCGGCCCTGGAGTTCGCGGAGGACGCCGCTCGTGAGGTCGTGGCGGAACTCCTGGAACGCACCGAACCGCTCGCCGACTGGCAGATCACCCGGTGCGCGGTGGAGCTGAACTCCGAGCTGCTCCAGGAGAGCCTCGACGCGGCCGACGGCCCCGACGCCCCGCCGTCCGACCCGGCGGAACGCGCCCGACGCCACCGGGCCGCCGAGCCCGCCCCGGCCCAGGGCCGTCTCGACCCGGCCGAGGTCGAGGCCATGCGCTCCAGACTCCGCGCCCTGGCGCCCCTGCTGGCGGCCTTCCCCCTCGACTGCTTCGGCTACTCCGAGGATCCCGAGGAGCGGACCGTCGGCCGGGAGGCGGCGGAGATCGCGGCCGGCGCCCTCGTGTTCGCCATCGACCTCCTGGTGGACGAACTCTTCACCGACCTGGCGAGCCTGGAGGACGACGGTCCGACCGTGGCCGAGAGCGACGCCACCTTCATGCTCCTGGACGACCTGCCCCCGCAGTTCGCCGACGAGTACACCGTCCTGTTCGCCCGCCGCCTCACCGTCACGGCGGTGACCCTGACCGCCCGCCTCACCCAGCCGCACCCCGCCCGTCCGACCTGCATCGCGGAAGAACTCCTCCTCAGATTCCTCCTCACCCAGGCCGAGGTGACGGCCGACCTCTACGACCTCCTCACCGAGGAGGTCGGCGCGGCCCTGGAGGCCTTCGCCGACAGCGTCGAAGGGGACCTCACCGAGGACGACCTGGACATCGACCCCACCGGAGCGGGTGACTGGTTCACCCCCTACGACGACGAGGGATTCGTCCACCCGTACGCCGCGAACGACGACGAGGAGTCGTTGCAGGGACCCAGCGCGCGATAGGCGCCGACCGGAAGGGATCAGCTCCGTCGCAGCAGTCGGACTCCTCTCCCACCTCGATGCCTTCGCGTGCGACGCCGTCCCCGCGGGGCCGGTCAGCTCCGCGCCCTCGGAGAGGACCGAGCAGCCGACCCGGGCATCGCCGATGTCTCAGGCCGCGTTACGCCACACCCGCACGTCCAGATCGGCGTACGTCGTCCCGGACGAACCCCGGAACGTCACCAGCCCCACATGTCCGGTCCCGCTGATCACGCACATCTGCTGGCCGACGGTGAGGTCCTTGATCCAGATGTAGCTCTTGTAGCCGGTCGCCGCCTTGCACACGTCCAGGCTTCCCTGCCGCCCCACGGGCAGCAGGGCGAGCGAGCTGCCGGAGGTGGTGCCGGGGGCGAGGAGCGCGCCCGAGGAGTAGACGGCGTAGGTCAGATCCTCGTCGGAGGTGCCGGTGTCCGCCTTGGACCGCACCGGGGTGTCCGCCAGGTACAGGTCGTGGCTCTTGGTCATCCGGATCCCCGCGTACGTCACCGGGACCGGCGCCTTCGGAGCCGCGGGCTTGCTCGCCGCGGTGCTCGGCGGAGCCGAGGACACGGTCCGCGTGGGCGTCGGGGGTCCCGAAGGACTGGGCGGCACAGCGGACTTGGTGGCCTTCGCCTTCTTCGAGGCCTTGGCGGACGGGGAGCCGGACGACGACGGCGAGGGCGCAGCGGTCGAGGCCGAGTGCGACGCGGTCACTTCCCGGGCCTGCGCACCGCCCTTGTCACCGTTCCCCGGAACGAACAGCGAGGTGACGGCCGCCCCACAGGCGACGAGTACGACGGCGGCCACGGACAACAGCCAGACGCGCCCCTTGCGACCCTTGCCGCCCGCGGCCACCGGCGCCGTCTGCGCGTCGGCCGGGACCTGCGGCTGCGGCCCGCCGACCGGAGCGTACGCCCCCGGCGCCATGACGAAGGGCCCGGGCAGCGCGGCGTGCGACGGAGGGGTGGGGGCGTAGGCTGCAGGTGGCCCGAACGCGCCGGGACCTGCGGAGGGGAAGGCGCCAGGAGCACCGGGAGCTTGGGGAGCAACGGGACCGCCGGCTGCCCCGAAAGCGCCCGCGGGGGGAGGGGCCTGAGCCGCCGTGCTACCCGTATCCACCACCCGCGCCCGGGCCTGATCGGCATCCGCGGCCCGAGCCTCGATTCCCGCGGCCAACCCGCCCGGCAGCCACGCCCCGGACGCGTACCGAGCCTCGTCACCGCGGTAGGCCTGGATCTCCTGGACGGAGCGGATGACCTCCTCGACGGTGGGCCGCTCGGCGGCGGGCTTGCGCAGACACCGGGCCACGAGATCCTGAATCTCGGCCGGTACGCGGCTGAGATCGGGCTCCGCGTGCACCACCCGGTACAGCACCGCGTGCGGATCCCCGTCCCCGAACGCGGCACCGCCCGTCGCCGCGAACACGGCGGTCTGCCCCAGCGCGAACACGTCGGCCGCGGGGGCGGCCTCCGCACCGAGCACCTGCTCCGGCGCCATGTACGCGACGGTGCCCAGAGCCGTACCGCTCTGGGTCAGTGACGTGGCGTCAGCTGCCCGTGCCACACCGAAGTCGATGACGCGCGGGCCGTCGGAGGCGAGCAGCACGTTCGACGGCTTGAGGTCCCGGTGCACGATGCCTTCGCGGTGCACGGCCTGCAGTGCCTCCGCGACACCGGCGATCAGCCGCAGCACGGTGTCGACGGGCAACGGCCCGTGATCGCGTACCGCCTCGGACAGGGAGGGCCCGGGCACGTAGGCGGTCGCGCACCACGGCATGGCCCCCTCGGTGTCGCTGTCCACGACGGGAGCGGTGTAGATCCCGTGGACCCGGCTCGCCGCGGCCACCTCGGCCTGGAACCGCTTGCGGAACTCGGCGTTCTCGGCCAGTTCGGGCCGGATCACCTTGACCGCGACGGCCCGTCCGCCCGGGGTGTGCGAGAGATAGACCCGCCCCATGCCGCCGGCCCCGAGCCGGGCCACCAGCCGGTAGCCGCCCACGGTCCGCGGATCGCCGTCCTCCAACGGCTCGAAACTCCCCGCATCGGGCCCACCGTTACTCAACACGCCCCACCCCACACCGAGATCCGCTCCGTCGGGCCCCATTGCATCACGGGCCCCATACGGCTTGTCCCGGCACCGGGGCGGATGTTCTGGCGGCGCCTCGGGGCTTCTGCGACCGCTTCTCCCGCACGTTGTGTGGCTCGTCCTTCGACTGCCGGAATCGGCAGTGGATCGTCAGACTTCGATGACTGTGGCTCGTCGGCCGCACAGCGCGGTGAGGCGCAGGAGCCGACCCGGAGCGATTCGACGATCTTGAGCTGTGGCACCGCCCGCGCCGGCACGAGATCACGATCAGCAACTCATATCAGCCCCGCGACCAGCGGTTTCGCACTGCTCCTATTTCCGCATGACGACGGGCTCATGACGGCGCAGAAGTCGGGTGACGGCGTAACCGAACACGGCCGAGAACACGACGAGTACGCCCATGTTCCGCAGCCAGGCAGCTGCAGTGTGGTGGAAGAACGGGTCGGCTTTGTCGGGGGCGACACGGACAAGGTCGACAGTTGAGGCCATGGCGGCCAGAGCCCAGCGGGAGGGCACGAGCCAGGTGAGTTGGTCGAGCACGGGGACACCGTGCAGTTTCAGCAGGGCGCCGCAGAACACGACCTGGACGATGGCGAGGAGGACCAGCAGCGGCATGGTCACCTCCTCCTTCTTCACCAGGGCAGAGACGAGGAGCCCGAGCATCATGGAGGTGAAGGCCAGCAGGGCCACGGCCAGGATGATCTCCACGAGCGGAGCCGTGAACACTCCGTGGCCGCCGGGCGCGTTCAAGTCGACACTGGCCAGGGCCACCAGGGTGAGCACGACGGCCTGCAGTACCGTGACGGAGCCGAGGACGATGACCTTGGACATCACGTATGCCGATCTGGACAGCCCGACGGCTCTTTCTCTCTGGTAGATCACGCGCTCTTTGACCAGTTCGCGTACCGCGTTGGCGGCTCCCGTCAGGACGGCGCCGACACAGAGAATGAGCAGCGTGGTCGTCGCCGTCTCCTGGCCCAGACGACCTTTGGCGAGCGCGAGGGCCAGCGCTCCCATCACGAACGGCAGCGCGATCATGATGGCTACAAAGGTCCGGTCGGCGCTGAGCGCGACCGCATAGCGCCGCACCAGCGTCCTCAGTTGCGCTGTCCAGGTCTGGGGGCGCGGAGCCGGGCCGTTCGCCTGCCCTGCGTCGGATCGGGGTGCGCTCGGCCGCACACCGGCAGCCTCGACGTATTGGTGGTGCTGGGGCGAGCGCCGGTATTCTCCGGCCCAGTCCCGGTCGCGGTCGGCCTCGAACGCCTCGAACGCTTCCGGCCACTCGGAGAAGCCGAAATAACGCAAGGCGTCCTCGGGCGGCCCGTAATAGGCGGTCTTGCCGCCGGGGGCGAGGACGAGCAGCCAGTCGCAGACCTGGAGGCTGAGCACGCTGTGGGTGACCACGATGACCGTTCGTCCGTCGTCGGCGAGACCCCGCAGCATCTCCATCAGGGACCGGTCCATGCCCGGGTCGAGTCCAGAGGTCGGCTCGTCGAGGAAGAGCAGCGACGGCTTGGTCAGCAGTTCCAGAGCCACGCTCACCCGTTTGCGCTGGCCGCCTGAGAGGCGATGCAGAGGCTGCTCGGTCTGCTCGTGCAGGCCGAGTTCTCGGATGACCTCCCCGACCCGCTCCTCCCGTTCAGCCGGGGTCGTGTCCTGGGGGAAGCGCAGTTCCGCGGCGTAGCCCAGAGCCTGGCGCACGGTCAGTTGGATGTGCAGGATGTCGTCCTGCGGTACGACACCGATGCGCTGGCGCAGCTCCGCATAGTGGCGGTAGAGGTCGCGGCCGTCGTACAGGACGGTGCCGTGATCGGCGGGGTGCAGCCCGGACAGCGCGTTCAGGAGGGTGGACTTGCCCGAGCCGCTCGGGCCGATCACTGCGAGCAGGCACTTCACGCCGACGGGAAAGGAAACGCCGGCGATCAGCGTTTTGCGGCCGCCATCGACCGACACGGTCAGATCGTGAACATTGAGGGACACCTCACCGGAATCGACGTACTCCCGGAGCTGATCGCCGATCAGACTGAACGCAGAGTGGCCGATGCCGACGATGTCTCCCTCGACGACGAAGGCAGATCTGACCAGTGCCCCAGCGGGCCACCACAGCGGCCGAGTCGGCTAAGCGCTGGCACTCTATGTACTCCTAGTGCACCTGTTCCACGTGTGGAGTGGCCCCGGACTGGGCGCGGACAGGGACAGCCATGGAGCAGTCACCTGCTCATGAGGGCGATGCACGACTGCTTGCCGGACGGTATCGGTTGGTCGAGCAGCTCGGCCACGGGGGCATGGGCACGGTCTGGCGAGCTCACGACGAGTTGCTCGACCGCGAAGTCGCGGTGAAGGAAGTAATCGTAAGCGGTCTGACACCAGAGGATCAGTCCGTCCTGCATGCTCGGATGCAGCAGGAGGCTCGGGCCGCGGCTCGAATCAGACATCCAAACGTGATCACCGTATTCGATGTGCTGCAGGAGGGTGGCAGGCCCTGGATCGTCATGGAATTGATCGACGGCCAGTCCCTCGCGGACATCATCGCCACCGAGGGAACCCTGCTGCCGCGGGATGCCGCAAGGATCGGGACAGCGGTACTGGCTGCCTTGGACAGGGCCCATCAGCTCGGGATTCTGCATCGCGACGTCAAACCGGCCAACGTCATGCTGGAGCGAAGCGGCAGGGTCGTGCTCACCGACTTCGGCATCGCTCTCTTCGAAGGTTCCTCCGGGCTCACCCGTACCGGAGACATCGTGGGTTCTCCCGACTACCTCGCCCCAGAACGCGCTGCGGGCCACCGGCCGGGTCCGCCCTCAGACCTGTGGTCCCTGGGCGCGACCCTGTACGCCGCAGTCGAGGGCCAGTCGCCTTTCCGGCGCACCTCCACCCTGAGCACGCTGCAGGCCGTGATCTCGGACCCGCTGCCCGAACCGCGTCACGCGGGCCCTCTTGCCCCGGTCATCGAGGCGCTGCTGCGCAAGGACCCGGATGCGCGGCCCACGGCAAGCCGGGCGCAGCACATGCTGGAGGACGTGGCAGCCGGAGTGGCAGCCGCCCCACAAGAAACATATTCCGCCACCCAAGTGGTTCGTCCCGAGGGGGCGGAATCCGCAGGTGAAGCGCCCGCCGACCAGTCCACGAGGCCGGCGCAATCGATACCCGTGCCGCCGTACGACGGCAGGCTTCCAGAAGACCGGGGACCGGGTGCCCCTCCGCCGGGCACAGCACCGACGGCCAGGGGCTCGCCCCCTCCGGATGCCCCGGACACCGGTCGCTGTCGCCGCAGGAGGCTGCTGGTCGTACTCGCTGCTGTACTGGCGACAGTTCTGATCGGCGGTCTGGTGTGGGCACTCACCACCGAGAACGGAACAACGTCGAGGTCGCATTCCACGACGCCGACCGTCACCCGGACTCTCCCGAGGCAGCCTACGGAACAGTCCCCGAGGGTCACGCCGACGTCTGAAAACCCCCCATGGACTACCGGCAACTCCCCATCGGCCACGGCGAGTTCTCCATCAACAACGGCGAGTTCTCCATCGACCACGGCGAGTTCCCCATCAACGACGGCGAGTTCCCCATCGTCGTCGACGAGCTCCACGGCGTCTACGCCACCGGCCGTGAAGAGCCCCGGCAGCACAGTGAAGTCGTATTTCGACGCTATCAACGCCGGTGATTACAGGCGGGCTTGGGAACTCGGCGGAAAGAACATTCAGGGCGGGTCCTATGAGTCCTTCGAGAAATCCTTCGAAGGCACGGCCAACGAATCGGTCACTATCAAATCCGTCAATGGTGAGACGGTGGAGGTCGAGCTGGATGCCACCCAGACGGACGGAACCCACCGTCACTTCGCAGGCACATACACAGTGCGCGACGGTGTCATTGTCGCGGCTGCCATCCATAGGCAATGAGTAGCCGCGGTTACTGATGAGGGGACGTCAGCACCCGGGGGGCGGCTCAGGAGAGTCGGACACCAGGGAGACCGCGATCGCCTTCTCCTTCCGCCGGCACTTCTTCATCGGTGGCGGGCTGTCCAGGCCCCTGTGCAGCTGGGAAAGCAGGCGACAGTGGCGCTGCATCGCCGTCCAGATGCGGTAGAGATGCCGGATCGCTGCAATATCGGCGTGGTCCTTTGGTCTGGCAGCAGCGATCTTCCACCGCAGAATGTCGCCAAGCCGCATGAAGGGGACGCCGTCGATGACATCGGCGTCGCCGATCAGCCGGTCAGTCGACCAGCCTGGGGTCCAGCGGTCCATGATTTCGATGGAAGCCGTCGGATGGACAACCCTCAGGCCGTATCCCGAGACCGTCGGCTCCGGAGCTCCCAGGGCAAGGGCCCGCTTCCAAGCCTCACCTCGCGCGAGAACGTCCAGGTCCCCCATGCGAGCACGTAGGCCGCGGACGTAGAGGGCGGCAGATCCGCACACCACGTACTCGCCGCGTGGCAGTTTCAGGGCGGCTAATTCTCCAGCCGGACTTCTGTATTTTTGCTGGTCAACGGCCTGGCGGTGGGGAGTGTAGCGGGGGTGTGGCCTGCGCGGGACGGTCTTGGGTCGGCCGTCCACCCAACGTGTGCCCGCGCCGCATGTAATAACAACGCTGCGAGCAGTCCGTTGTTGTGATCCACGATGTACCGACGAACGCCTGGGACCTGGAACTCGAAGAACTCTTCCTGCAGACCGGAGTCCGCTTCTGCCGTGTGGAAGCACGGCGGCGGATGCGGGACTACGTCCGCGGCCTGCTCGGCCCGGTTGGCCGCAAGAACAGCTGGCAGCTCGCCGAGTACGCCGGCCACACCACCCCACACGGCCTGCAGCACCTGCTCTCCCACAGCCGCTGGGACGCCGACGGCCTGCGTGACGACCTCCAGGCATACGTGGCCGAACAACTCGGCCACGCAGACGGCGTGTTGATGCTCGACGACACCGGCTTCGTGAAGAAGGGCACCACCTCCGCCGGAGTGCAGCGCCAGTACTCCGGCACCGCCGGACGGACCGAGAACTGCCAGATCGGCGTGTTCGCCGCCTACGCCACCAGCCGCGGACACGCCCTGGTCGACCGCGAGCTCTACCTGCCCAAGTCCTGGACAGACGACCGGGAACGCTGCCAAGCGGCCCGCATCCCCGACGAGCGCACCTTCGCCACCAAGGGCGACCTCGCCCGAGGCATGATCCTGCGAGCCCTGGCCTCCCCGCTCCCCATCGCCTGGGTCACCGCGGATTCCGCCTACGGACAGGACTCGCACTTCCGGCGATTCCTCGAAGACCACAGCCTCTCCTACGTGGTCGCCGTGCCCAAGTCCCAGCCCGTCCACGGCCCGCGCATCGACCACGTCCTCGCCCAGGCCCCGCCCGGGGCATGGCAGCGTCTGTCGGCGGGCCCGGGAGCCAATGGCGAACGTTTCTATGACTGGGCCGCCGCCCGTCTGCCCGCAGTGCGGGAGTTCGACGGTGACGAGCCGGCCCGGCAGCGGTGGATGCTGGCCCGCCGCAGCATCAGCAAGCCCGACGAGATCGCCTACTACCTCGCCTGCGCCCCGCTGGAGGCCACCGTCGCCGACCTGGTCCGCATCGCCGGATGCCGCTGGAAGATCGAGGAGTGCTTCCAGAGTGCGAAGAACGAGTGCGGCCTGGACCAGTACGAGGTCCGTCGCTACGTGGGCTGGTATCGGCACATCACGCTCGCCATGCTGGCCCACGTGTTCCTCGCGGTGATGGCCGTGCAGAAGCGCGAAAAGGGGGCGACGAGGCCGACACACCCGACCTCGTGGCCCTCACACCAGCCGAAATCCGTCGTCTGCTGGCAGCTGAACCCCGTCGCCGTCCTGCACGCTGCGACCACGCGGTGAAGTGGTCCCGATGGCGACGTCGCCACAAGCACGTGCCCGGCGTTGTCATTACATGCGGCGCGGGCACACGTTGGGTGGACGGCCGACCCAAGACCGTCCCGCGCAGGCCACACCCCCGCTACACTCCCCACCGCCAGACCGTTGACCAGCAAAAATACAGAAGTCCGGCTGGAGTACTAAGGCAGCGAAGAGGCCATCCGTATCGCTCAGGAGCACACGTTCTCCAAGGAAGTGAGGCCGTGCTGCGCCGCTGGTCCGGCGACAGCAGGTGACGCCAGCATGTTGTACGCCAAGGCCCTGGTCGTTGTCATGCGTACGAGCCGCACCTTCGAGCTTCGGGCATGGGTTCGCTCCGGATTGCACCGGTGGATCGAGTGGTCCGATGGAGAGTGACCGTCCACAGCGTGTCGGGTACCAGTCGCGATGCGCGACCGTCCTCGTGAGCCCCGGCGTGCCGGACGCCGGGATCGCGCATACGCCAGTGGGCCGGGCCACCTCCGTGACTCGGCCCACTTCCATGGCCCGGCCCGCCGCGCCGACGGGGATGCGAGAGTCGCGTTCCTGGCGTTGTGGCCACGCCCCCGTCAGCAGGCGGGGCTGCCGGACACCTGGGACGCCGCAAGCAGCACGGGTGCGGGCGCCGTGCGGGCGACGTGGAGCCGGCGGCTCAGGTGCAGGACCACCCACGCGTACAGCGCCAGCGCGACCGCTCCGGCCACCAGTAGTTGCCAGGAGCCGTCCGCGGCGGTGCGGTGGTCGGCGACGCCGCCCGCGGTGGTGGCGGCGAGGAGCATGAGGACCAGGTTGGTGCCCACGTGGTAGGCGACGGCCGCCTCCAGGCCACCGGTACGGATCACGAGGAAACTCAGGACGAGACTGAACAGGATCAGGTCGGCGAAGCCCCACGGGGTACCCAGTCCGTGAGCCACGGCGAAGAGCAGAGCGCCGATGACACTGCCGGCCCAGGGGGTGCGCAGGTAGCAGCCGAAGACCTGGGGGATCCAGCCGCGGAAGACGTACTCCTCGGCAGCGGCCTGGAGCGGCACCAGCAGGACGAACACCGTGGCGGAGGCCAGGAACGCCGGCCAGCCCACCCATGCGTCGGACGCCGAGCCGTCCACGCCGGACCCGAACATGAGGGTGAGGGCGGCCGCCAGGATGATCAGGAGCACTGCCGCGGCCACGGCCATCCCCAGACAGACCAGCAGCCAACGCCAGCGCACCCGGCCGGTCACCGAGGACAGGCTGCCGGCTGGCCGGCGCTGCACCAGGCGTGCGGCGAGCAGCACCATCGGGAGCATGAGCGCCAACATGAGCAACAAGGTGGCGGCGTCCCACAGAGGATCGGTGAACAGCACGTGCCCGGGACCGCCCAGCTCGACTCCGGCCAGCGCGGCTGCCGCGCCCAGTATGAAGCCCAGCGGGAACAGGGACAGCCACCAGCCCACCGCGGCGACCAGCGTGGCGACCAGTGGCTGCCACCAGCGGTACCGCTCGGTCCGCGCCAACCGGTCGTAGGACGATCCGACCGACGCGGCGAACACGTGCGAGTCCTGCGCAGGGGCCGGGCTGCCGTCACGTTCCATCGTTTCGCCCGGTACATGATTCTGCGTGCTCATGGGATTCCACCTCGATCTCGAAGGTCTTGCGGGGCCGCTGCCCTTTGCTTCGATGCGGCCGTGGAACCAGGAGACAGGGGGTGGGAGATATCCGTCATGCCACACAAACACGTAACTTGACAGGAGATACGCCGTTCGTTAGGTGAGTGGAAGAGGGAATCGGCCGGGGGGTGATCGACAGCTGACATGGGCGATGAGACCGGACGATGTTCACCTCGGGGTGTTGCGCAGGGGAAGCTGGACGACGGCGTCTCCGGAAGGCGGGTCCGTCGCTTACTGATCCCGTAGTGGTCTGTGGTCTGCCGACACCGAATGACAGATCTGGTTATCCCGGCGGCGGGCATATAGGTAGAGACGCGGGGACCTCGCGCAACGGCCGAGCGAGCGGAACACGGAAGCCCGATCTCCAGGAGGCGCGGAAATGACGGAGCCGGAAGCCACGGAGACCGATTTCAGGAAGTCGAGTGGTGTACCTGGTGTCCGGCTCACGGATGCACTGGAAGCCATCGGTGCTGCCGCCTACGTCGTTGATGAGCAGGGCCGCATCGTCGCCGTCAACAGCCTTGCCGAGCGTCTGCTGGGTCGTTCCGCCGAAGAGCTCGTCGGCCAGGATGCCCACGAGCTGCTGCACCGCGGGCCACAGGGCCAGCCGCTCCCTACCAGCCAGTGCAGCATGCGGCAGGCGTTCCATGCCAGGCGCCCAGCCCAGACCGATAGGGACTACTTCGCGCGTGCCGACGGAACCCTCCTGCTCATTTCGTGGCTCATTGCGCCCTGCGGCACCGGCGGCCCGGATGCTGGATCACTCGTGATCTTCCACGCCTCAGAGCAAGCCCACGACACTGGTGCGCGCTCGGAACAGACCGCCGATCGGCTGAGCGAATTCGAACGACTGGCCTTGCTGGCTGAAACCACCAGCCAGCTGACCTCCACATTTGTTGTGAACGAAGCCCTAGACCGGTTGGTGTCCCTGGTTCTGCCCCGACTGGCGGACTGGGTCGTCATCGACCTGATCACCGAACGCGACGAGGTGTGGCGCACCGCCGTGTTCCACGCTGAAGGGAACACCCTGGTGCAGCACGAGGACTTGCAGGGGCCTATGCCGCCGGTCCCGGCAGAGTCCCCGATGCCCCTGTCCCGGGCTCTGCGCGGCGTCGCCTCTGCCCTGGCCGGACCCGAGACCTACCAGGGCGCTCCGGATTCCGGGATCGCCGCGGAGCAGCGTCGACTGTTCGAGGCCACTGGCATGCACTCCGCGGCAATCGTGCCCCTGCGCGGCACCCGCGATGTCCTTGGGGCCCTTACCTTGGGGCGCGCCAAGAAACCGGGGCACTTCACCGGGGCCGACCTCACCCTGCTGGAGGACATCGCTCGCCGAGCCGGCATTGCCCTGGACAACGCTCGGCTCTACCAGCGCCAGCGTAAGGTCGCCGAGACCATGCAAAACCATCTGCTGCCGCAGATGCCACGCGTTCCTGGCTTGGAGATGACTGTCCGCTACCTGGCCGCACCCGACGCCTCGCAGGTCGGCGGCGACTGGTACGACGCCTTCACTCTTCCAGACGGCGCCACCGCCCTGGCCGTCGGCGATGTCGTCGGCCACGACCTGGAGGCCGCGGCCGGTATGGCCCAGCTGCGCAACATGCTCCGCGCGTACGGCTGGTCCCAGCAAGAACCCCCCAGCCGGGTCGTCGAGCGGATCGATGAGGCGATCATGCCCATCACCGACGTCAGCATGGCCACCCTCATCTTTGCCCGGGTGACCAAAACAGACGAGGGGCACTGGCAGATGTCCTGGACCAACGCAGGCCACCCCCCGCCCCTGCTCATCACCCGCGACGGCCTGGCCCATTACCTCACCGGTGGCCACGGCCTGCTGCTGGGAACCGGAGTCCGCACTTCCCGCTCCGATGCCACCGCCGTGCTGCCGCCTGGGTCCACTCTGCTGCTGTACACCGACGGCCTCATCGAGGCCCCCGGCCATACCCTCGATGACGGCCTCAACCGGCTCCGCCGACACGCCGCTGCCCTCGCGCACCGGCCGCTGTCCTCCTTCACCGACCAACTCCTTCGCCGCGTCCAGCCGCCCGGCATCGACGACGTCGCCCTCCTCGTCGTTCGAATACCGAGCAAGACTCACGAGGAAACCGATTGAAGCAGCGGCCTGGGCCGTGGTCTTCTGCTTGAGGCGTTCGTAGGGTGTCTGGCCGCCGGGGGGCGATGGTAGTTGTAGGACCGAAGCCCTGGCAGACTTCCTCCATACCTACAACCACCACCGCTGCCACGCCGCACTCGGCGGCCACCCACCGATCAGCCGTGTGAACAACGCTTCAGGTCAATACACCTAGGGCCTTGGGCGCCAGGTGTCTGGCGTCTTGCCTGATTCCGTTTGCCGCTTGGTACGCACCACCTCTCCGGCGGTGCCCGCCAGCAAGCCCACCGCCAGCAGCCCGATGACGATCGAACCCTGTCGGATTCCGTCGGCGTCACGTCCGTCGAGGTACGCGAGGCGGACCTCGGTGGGTCGCGCCGGGTTGTAGACGACGGGTATGCGCGTTCCTGGCTTCGCATCAGTTGCTGAGCCGACCGCGACATTGACTTCCGCCTGCACGGGGCCAGACGGTGTACCAAAGCGCACGGTCACGGCGGTCGCCCAGCCTTCCTCCGACCGGCTGGTGATCTCGACCACGGTTGCGTCGGTCCTGTGGCCGTGGTGCCGGAGGTTCGCCAGCATCTGATACTCCTGACCAGCTTTCCATCCCATGACTCCGGCAATGGTGGCGGCCATCAGGAAACCCCCGGCGGCCAAACGGGCTTTGGCCCAGCGGGGGGCCAACAGCCACGATTCCGGACCGAGCCGCAGCAGCCCCGCCACGAGCCGGCCCGGCGAAGGAATCTGGCCGGCCCCGCGATGAGCCCGGCCCCGGCGGCGTACCAGCAGCCAGGAGACACCGTTCGCTGCAGCCAGCGCCACCGCCCAGCCGAGAACGTAGAGCCACAACGGCCCAAGCGGCCCGAATGCCATCCACACCACGATGGCCACGACGACTGCCAGCGGGCCCCAGGTAAAGGGAGTGACGTACTCCTCCCGGCCGCTGCTCAGCCCGGACTTGCGCTCATCCATCTGCGCCTCCACACCCGTTACGAGATGAGACTTATCGGCTGCTGCGCTGGTTGTAGTGGTGTCTGGCCGCCCTGCGCCAGATGCCTCGTCCGTTACGGGCTTCACCTGCGCCGATGCCCCAAGATCCCGCCCACAGCTCTTCCACGGCCCCCGACACAGGGCCGCTTCCGGCGGCACAGCGCTGCACAGACGCGAAGACCCCGGCCTCAGGGTTTCGCTGGTGACGGGGTCTTTGGGCACCTCATGCCGGGTGCCGCGGCGGGGGACTCGGGGCATGGGGGCGGGGGGAACCGCTGGTCGGCACTGGTGAGCTGGTGATCCAGATGGTCGTTCCCGGTGAATCGAGTGGGCACGTAGGCGATCGGTGCTCCGGCCGCAGCGTGCGGAGCCGCCCCTCGCGATCCTCTGCCGCTCCTCGGTGCTGCCGGCAGAGCCACCGGGTGGTGAAGCGTGACCCCACCCCCGCGCCACCTCACTTGTCCCCACCGTCACCATGCAGCGGCGGCGGAGATCGAAGTCCTCGAACTGGTCGATGCGGCCACGACCGACGGCCCAAGCGGGGCGAGCCAGCGACATATGCGTCGTCGGCATTGTCGTTGGTGGGTCGGGCCACTCGGCTTGATGGGCATACAGATCGCGGGTGGCCAAGACCGGGCGAACCAGCGGGCCCTGGTTGAAGCGGGGCCAGTGCAAGCTGACGGGACATCGGCCGGTAATCGGTTCCGTGAAGATGAGGCGCGACCTCGCCCCCTGGCCCTGTGTCTGGTCTGTGTTGCCAAGTCGCCAGCCCCTGGCTTTAGTTATATGAAAATATGATCGCCATGCGGAATGGTCATGGAGCTCAGCCGATCATTGGGATCGACGCAGAGGCAGGCGGTCACGGCGGAAGGCACTTGTCGAGGCACGAGGACAGCCGCACGGACGACCTTCCTGCCCCCCTCCACCGTCCGTCGCGGACAGCCTGCTTCGTGATGGTCCACGTCGGCCAATCGTCCGCAACTCAGCGCAACCTGCAGTACGGGATCGAAACCCGGTCGTGGGGGTTCCCTCTGTGGAGGCCCGAGTACCGGTCTGCGCGCCCACGCTTCGCCGTGTTGGCCACGGGAGTGGGGCCGCGCGTACCACTCGACGTATGGAGTACCAAGAGGATCACTCTGTACCTGTTCGAAGTACGTGAGAACTTCTACGAGGCAAAGGCTCCTCACTGGCCGGACGAGGAAGCCGAGAGCGCCATCAAGTACCCGGTGCGCTTCGGTATCGAGCCGTTGGCTGTACTCCACGATGTCCGTCTCGATGAGGACGGGTCGCTGGGGATCGCCGCCAGTGACGCCATACGTGTTTCAGGGACTCAACGAGGCATGGGCATTCTCGTCGACATGGATCCGCAGCCGTTGCTCGATGCGGCCGGGATCCTGGCGAGCTGGTCCGAACAGCAGACAGTGGCACTGAACCGCACGCCCGGCTTCACCGCGGAGCAGGTGAAGCCGCCCAAGCCACCGAAGCGGCCCTCCAACGGAGCGGGCTTCGTCTCCGACCCCAAGAAGCGCAAGGCCATCGAACTGCACGCGGAGGACATGGCGGTCGCGCACTACGAGCGAGAGGGCTGGACAGTTGAACGCCTTGGCAAGCCGTACGACCTCCACTGCGTGCGTGGCGGGGAAGAGCGCCGCGTTGAGGTGAAGGGGACAACGGGAGCAGCCACAAGCGTCGACCTGACGATCAACGAGGTCGAGCATGCTCAGGACCCGCAGAACACCGTGGACCTGTTTGTCGTCAGCGACATCAAGGTGGACATGCGGACCGACAGCTACACGGCGAGTGGCGGCAGGGTGTTGCACCTCCATGACTGGGCGCCGGCTGAGGAGGACCTGAGGCCGCGGAGCTTCGAGTATCGCCTGCCGCTCGCCTGACTGCCCAGATGCACCTCAGGGGTTCCCGGAGCCTCCGCCAACCCCCTTGCCTTCGAGTCCACCGCCCTCATGGAGATGGTCCGTGCCTCTTCTTCGCATGTCCGCACGTGCCCTGTTCGACCAGTGCAGCGACAGAGCGCTCTTCGAGCGGCTCGCCCAGAAGTACCGCTCCGTACTCTCCCAGAACCCGTCGCCCAGTGAACGCCACTCGTGGGAGAACAGCCTCCCGGCCCTTGCAGAGGTTCTGTGTGACGCGGGGCTTGATGACATCGAGGTGCTGATCGAGCACCGATTACCCCTTACCAGCCTGCGCGCAGACGTTATCCTTGCCGGCTCCCACCCCACGACGGGCAGACCGTCCTACGTCATCGTAGAGCTCAAGCAGTGGAGCGAAGCGCGCCTCGTTCCCGGCACTGACAATTTATGTCTAGTGCCGAGAATGGGCAATCGACCGGTTCTGCATCCCGTGGCCCAGGTACGTCGCTACTGCGACTATCTGCAGGACTTCACCAATGTGCTGAGTGATCAGGAGGACGCCGTCGCGGGCGTGGCCTATCTGCACTACGCAGCCGATCACAATGTCAGCGAACTATTAAGATATCCCGACGCGAGGGCGCAACTCTTCACGGATACATCCCGCGGCGAACTAATCAAGTATCTGCAGGCCCGCCTTTCTGCCCTGGACGGCTCGCCCGAGGGTGACTCTCTTCTGGCCAGCCCCCAGGCTCCCGGCCGTCAACTAATGCGTGCCGCTGCTGCGGAGATAATCGACGGCGGTGCGTTCATCCTGATGGATGAGCAAGAGGTGGCGGCTCGTTTGGTGAAGCGGGCAGCGGACCTGTCGCGGCAGTCGGACCAAAAGGAAGTCCTAGTGATATCCGGGGGTCCTGGTTCGGGTAAGAGCATCATCGCGCTGCACCTCATGGGACACCTCGGGAGGAACGGGCGAAGTGTCGTCCACGCAACCGGATCCAAGTCCTTCACCACCACTCTCCGGCACGTCGTCGGCACTAGAAACGACCGTATTCCAAAGCTCTTCCGTTATTTCTTCGACTTCGCAAATGGAGAACGAAACGAGCTGGATGTCTTGATCTGCGACGAAGCCCATCGCATTCGCCAGCGGTCGTCGGGGCAGGGCGCGTACACCGGGCATCGGAGCGGTCGAAGTCAAGTGGAGGAACTCATCGACGCAGCCAGGGTTCCTGTTTTCCTCCTCGACGAGCATCAGGTCGTGAGGCCAGGGGAGATGGGAAGCGTCAAGACCATTGACGACGCGGCTCACGCGCGTGGGTGCATCGTTCGCCATGTCGATCTCAACAGCCAGTTCCGGTGCGGCGGGAGCCGTGCCTACGAATACTGGGTCCTCCGTCTCCTCGGCCTTGAGCCCGGTGGTCCGATTCAATGGCAGTCCGAGGAAAATTTCGAGTTGCTCGTCGTCGAATCGCCTCAAAGAATGGAGAGCTGTCTCCGAAGTCGACAAGAATCTGGCTACACTTCTCGCATGACGGCGGGATTCTGCTGGCAGTGGAGCGACCCGCGAATTGACGGCAGCTTGGTCGACGACGTGGTCATTGGGGCATGGCGCAGGCCCTGGAACCTCAGAGGTGAGCGAGCTGTAGGTGGGGCGCCCGTATCCTCTCTCTGGGCCACTGATCCGTCAGGCTTCGAGCAGATCGGGTGCATCTATACGGCCCAGGGATTCGAGTACGCCTGGAATGGAGTGATCTTCGGTCCCGACCTGGTGTGGCGCAGAAATGGGTGGCGTGCTGTTCGTGGAGGGAGCAAGGACCACACAGTGAAAAAGGCGAAACCGGAAGCGTTCGACTCTCTCATACGAAACACTTACAAAGTGCTACTCACGCGTGGACTGGCCGGAACCGTACTGTACTCAACCGATCCCGAGACCCGGGCCATGCTGGGTAGCCTGGTTCCCACTGGGATCGAGCAGGGTCCGTGAGTGAGCAGCCCTTCGCCAACTACTCGATTCGCCGTGGCTTCCGAGGAACCGGACGACGCCTACCTGCTCAACGTCCTGGCACACAACTGGCGGCGGGGGCGGTCGGCGGCGGAGCTGTTCCGGGCCGCCGAGCCGACCTCGGTGCCGACGGTTCTCGTTCCCGCGCAGCAACAGCCCGCCGCCCCAGCCGTGAGCGAGCAGTGAAGAAACACGGATCCGGCCTGTCGGCGGGGCGCGGTAACGTCGACCAGGGGCCCCCGAGCTGTTGATCGAGATGTCTGACGTCTCAACCACGCTGCTCGGGGCCTCGTTGGTCATCTATCCTGCCGCACTCGACCTGCCCCATGCACTCGTGGAGTGGGTGACCATGCTCGTCGTCACCCGCGAGGCTGACCGGCGCTGCAAGCTCCGCCCATCTCAACGCGCGATGGTGGCACTGGTGTACCTGCGCGAACACACCACCCTGGCGAAGATCGCTGCCGCGTTCGGGGTCAGCGAATCCACCGCCCACGCCTACACCAGCGCGGTCATCCACCTGCTCGCCGAACGTGCGCCGGATCTGCTGAAGGTCCTGCGCGAGGCCGATGAGGACTTCGTCCTGCTGGACGGCACGCTCGCCGAGTGCGACCGGGTCGGAGACGGACGGGCCGACTACTCCCACAAGCACCGCCGGCACGGGGTGAACGTGCAGGTGGTCACCGATCCGGACGGCCGGCTGCTGTGGCTCTCGCCCGCGATGCCGGGCCGAACTCACGGCCTGACCGCGGCCCGTACCCCACCGGATCATCCGCATCTGCGAGCGCCAGGGCGTCCCCATCCTGGCCGACTTCGCCTACCAGGGCGGCGGCCCCTGGGTGACCACGGGCATCAAACGCCGGCCCCTGCAGGAACTCACCCTCACCGAGAAGACCGTCAACCGGGCCCTGGCCGCGGCACGGGCACCGGTCGAACGCGGCGTCGCGCGCCTGAAGTCCTGGCGGATCTTCCGCAGATCCCGATGCAGCCGAAACCGCATGACGTCAATCGCCAAAGCCGTCCTCACCCTGGAGCGGCAACGCTGAAGAAGCTCAATGAGCCAGATGCACGTAGCGCCGGGGACTGCCGTAACTGTTGACGCACAGATGTCAACTTCCATGCCCGCACAGCGGGCAGAACACCTCCCTGGGGGTCACCAAAATGACCGAGAAGGAGGCTGAAGCGCAGAAGCTCAGGCAGTGTGGGAGATGCAAGTCATAGGCCGGTGGGTCGACGGGGGCAGGAGTCGGGCCCACAGTCCGCGGCCACCTGCTCGAGCGTCACGCCCGGGCCGCGGTTCCTCGCGACCCGCACAACGTCCTCGCGGAACTCCTCGGGATAAGGCTTGGACACAGCGACATCCTTCCCACCCACCCTACAGGGCAAGCCAGTTCAGATGTCACCCGATCGTGCCGCAGCCCCCTCCCCGGAGGTCATGCATCGTCGCTACGCGGGCTGCATCGACGACAGCGAGGCGGAGAACAACCAGAGGATTGAGAGGGCTATGGGTTGGGGAGGTGACGATGGATGACTGCCCAGAGATGTCATGAGTAGAGCTGAGCGGTCTCCTTGGGGGCCGCTCAGTTGTGATGCGTCGACTGGTGCACTCCGCCGGATTGGTCGCATTCGCCGCTGTAGAGTTACCTCAGGCAACCTGGCTGTGCAGTTCAACTTTCGCGGCTCGGACGAATATTACTTCTTCGTCATCGAAACGATGAGCAGCATCGATGTACCTGCTGCTGAGCATTGGAGGACGGGGCGAGTGCCCCTCGAGGAGTGCCTCGAACTCGTCGTATTCGAGGGCATTGGGCGGCAGGGCGCTCCTGGCCTCACGGCAGGACCGTTCTGCTGCTCGGGCTTCCTGAGTCTCGTGTTCGCCCAGGTCAGCGGAATCAGAAGCGGCCGCCGAGTGGAGACGGCGCAGATCGGAAAGCGCCTGCATGAGCCTTTCAGCAGGGGCCCTCACGACCGGTGGCTGATCATTCAGCATTCTGTAGAGCTTTCCCAACGCTCTCTCGAAGGTGGCCTGCTCACCTAGGTAGATCGCCATCAACTGAGCAGCATTGGTCATCCCTGCGGCAGGCGCAGCTACGTCATCGGGGCCCTCTAGTTCGACGATCGTTTGAGCTGCCTTGAGTGCCGCTAGAGAATCGTCAATAGTGGTCTTCCCGGCTCTGATGCTCTCCAGTGGGAGTTCTTCCGCGTTGTCCGCGGCAAATCGCTCCCCCGCCTCCACTACGCGATGCGCGGTCAGCAGGAAGGAGGCGTAAGCATCCCGCTGGATGCCACGACGCCACTGCATATGAGTGGCGTGTGTTTCGGCGCGGACAGCGTCCAATGCTGCACGGTAGGAAGACTGGGCTTGAGCCAAACCCGCCTCACTGGTGGCCTCTGCAGTGCGCAAGGCGGCTTTCATCTGCCATCGGCCTATGAGCACTGTGGTGGGTATCCCGATCAGCGCCACTCCAGCTGCGGAGAGCGCGCCTATCCCCTCAAGATCCATGCCCGTCATGGTGCCGCAACCCAGGGACGCAACCCGACCGCGAGGCCTAGCCACGCAAGCCGCGGTCATGTCCCCACACGCCCCTCACACGAGACCAGCGCGCAACAACGACGAAGAGCGGGACCCAGTGAGACAGGGTCCCGCTCTCTCATGTCGGCATCCGCCCTGGTCAGCGCTTGATCTCTACTGTTCCTAGGCGAGTGCCCCCGGCAGGATTCGAACCTGCGCACACGGCTCCGGAGGCCGTTTTCACCTCCGCCTTTCACGCAGGTCACGGGTTTATGGATGGCAGATGGGACGCGACTCGTCCACAGATAGTCCACGGCGGTCAGTGTGCTGCCAGGGGCCGCGGCTCACAACCCAACCCGTCTCTCCAGGCTGCGGCGTTGCCGACACATCCAACTATGCGGGGGTTTGCCAGGCGAGCAATTCAGCCTACATATGGACCAGTTGTCCGATAGCCTGATCACCGTTTGGTCGCCGTCTCCCGCATTCGGGAGCTGACATGTGTCGTCGTCGCCCCCACTGGGGTGCTGACACAAGAGGAGAATCCTTGTCCGGTAAGGACTACAGCTACGACATCCCGGACCACCCGATTGAGTACATCAAGGTGGACCCGATGACTATCAAGTTCGACCCCCGCGCGCAGCGCAACCTCAACAAGGCCCGTGCGCAGGCCATCGCTGAGAAGCTGGTCCCCACCGCCCTCGGGACGCCGATCCTCTCGCAGCGCGAGGATGGTCTGTACGCGGTGGACGGCATGCACCGCGTCTACGCCTGCCAGCTCATCCGGACCGGGAAGGTCTCGGTCTCGGAGGAGGTTCGCGAGGCTGTCGAGACCATCACCTGCGAGGTCCACTCCGACCTCTCGATGGCCAACGAGGCGTCGCTGTTCATCATCAAGAACAAGGAGTCCTCGAAGGTCGGCCCGAACGACGAGTTCAGGATTGGTGTGCTGGCGGGGCACCCGCTCTTCGTAGACACCAACACCGTCCTGGAGAAGCACCAGCTCAAGGTTGGCAGCAGCTCCACCAACGGTGTGCGCGGTATCAAGGGAATCCTCAGCATCGTCACGGAGCATGGCCCCGAGATCCTGGACCGGTCGCTCACCATCGCCGAGGACGCCTGGGGCCGCACCCCCGACACCTGGCACTCCGTCACCATCGGAGGTATCGCCACGGTGATCTCCAGGCACCCCGACGTGGTCAAGCCCTCGGAGTTGGCGCAGAAGCTCAAGCGTCAGGGCGACCCCATGTCCTTCAGGAGCAAGATCCAGATCGCCGCCACCAACAACAACACCCGTGCCGATGGCACCAAGGGGCGCCTCAAGGCCGCTCACTTGGCGGTGGCCTCCGCCTGGAACGCGAATCGCCGCGTCAACCGCATCCCCGTCCCGAACATCTTCGAGTAGCCCCGGCGCACACGGTGCCCCACCTTCTCACCTGGGGGCGGGGCACCTGGCATTCTTCTGCCCAAGCTGCTCATGGTCGTCGGCTTGATTGTGCGGTGTAGTCGCGGTGTTAGCGGAGTTAGGTACTCATGTGCTTGACCGCCTGCCAACCTCCTGTGATGCGTCTCATGGTGCTGTGGCGGGAAGCTGAGCGTGGCGCGTGCGATGGTAGGCGAGGTATTCGCGGCCGATTTGGTGGTTTGTGCCCTCGCGGAGTCGTTCTCGGTGGGATCCGCCAGTGCGGCTGGTGATCGTCAAATCGTCGCCAATGGTCAGCATGCCGAGGTCAAAGAGCACGTGGTGGTTGGGACACAAGCACAAAACGTTGGCCGTGATGTCGGGGCCGGCATGGGGGCGGCCAAGAGGCTTGATGTGGGCGGCTTCGGCGTAGGCCCCGGTTGGGGTAGCCAAACGAATATCGCAGACCTGGCAGGTGTAGTCATGGGCGCGCTTGACGAAGTCCGCGACCGCGGTGCTACGTACGATGCGCTGGGTGGTGATCCTGGTACGTGTCGGGGCTTGTTGTCCCTCCGGCTGACGCGGTGCCGGCATGGTCGGCTGTGGTGCCACCGCTGTCTGGGGAAGCTGGGTGAGCCGGTAGCGCCAGACCAGATAGCCGGAGCGTCCGCGCTCGGACCAATAGTCCTCGACGCGGAACAGTCCGTCGTAGCGCAATCCAGTCGTTGGTGAGTACTCTGGCTCGCCGCCGGCTCCACGCACTACGCGCACTGGTGCCCCAGTGGTCAGACTCGTGACCAAGGCAGCATTTCCACGGATGAGTTCCTGGTCACGGACCTGTCGGCCGGTGTCGGGGTCACGTCCGCCTTGGCCGGTGTAGACGATCACATCACCGTAGTCCTCGTCGTCCTCGTAACCACCCGAGACCACGATGGATTCCGCGCCCTGTTCCGCGGTGCCGCAGATGCCCGCCTGGTTGGGGCGATGAACAAGCGCGGCTGCTAGCGCTCGTCGGTCTGCAAAGGGCTGGCCCACGTCTACGCCAGGCACAGCTCCGAACCCGTCGAAAACTGGGTCGGTCAGTCGGCAGTCCCGCAACAGCAGTGAGGGATCTTCACCGTCGAAGAAGCAGAGCAGAAGCGCGTCAACCACTCTTTGGCGCGCCGCTGGATCCGCAGCCGTGATGGCGTAGACCTCATTGCGCAAGCCACCGCGTGGGTTCTGCGTAGTGAGCCACTGCCGTAGCTTTGAACCACGCGCCTGCGGCACCTCGCCGCTCACACCGTCAAGCTCCCACAGCGGGGATCGACTGAGGGCCACGAACGGGTACTCCGGCGAGGGATCCGAACCCGGGCGGCCGTACTTGCTCAACAGATGGCGCAACTCCCTGCGCGCATCGGCCCATGGCACCAACCGCGGGTGCCCGGCCGCGGCACGCCCGAGCCCCCACAGCAGCGTGATCGGCTGATGCCGCGCCGGCAGCCCCGTGGAATGATCCACCCGCAGCGCCTCAACCGCAGCACAGAGCTCCTCCACGCCGTCTTGCTGCAGCACAACGCCCCCTTCTGGTCGTGATCAAATAACGCTGAGTCTGACTGTAGAGGGCACTAACGACACTACGACTGCTCCCCATAGCTCGGGGTAGACGAAAAGATCGGATCCGCCGGAACCCCATCCGACGGCCTATGAGCTGATCGGCAGTTCCCGGGCCCGCTCACGTGCTTGGGCCCGTATCTCTTTCAGGCGGCCGTGGAACGCGTTGTGGCGGTTCTGGTCGAGGTTCAGCGGGAGGTCGAGCTCGGTGATGAGCTGTGACTCCAAGGCCCACGGCCCCTTCTGCTCGACCCAGCACACTCGCGCGTTGTCCGCCATCCACTGGCTCAAGGCGGCTTCGCCGGCCTTGCCGAAGGTCATCCGCTTACCGCTGCCCACACGACGCAGCTCAAGTCCGAGCAGGCACCCAAGGGTGAGCCGCAGGGTCGAGCCGGCCGCATTGCCCCGGTAGTGGTAGCGCACTCGCTTGCGCAGGTTCTGGGTACTGGTCCGGTTCGCCATGTACCGCGGGGCTATACCGACGTAGAGCAGGCGCCCGGCGTCCAAGTCCGGGTGGGGCCGTTCCTTGAAATGCCACCCGTAGACCCCTGCGGTTGCAGGGACAGGGCTCGGGCGCGCCAAGACCTCCTGCGCTGACCACAACCGGTCGGGACTGACGAGAGCGGTAGCTTCCACGGAACCTCCAGGCGTGCCACGGCTGATCGTCGCAGGCTACTGGTCGACGCTGACAGAAGGTTTCTCGACTGCGCAGCTTCGTGACATCACTTGGATTCCTGCCACCTCCCCGGCCCACGGTGTCCCGGTACCACCAGCGGCGGGCCGATCAGTGCGGCCGGGGTGCCGGCTTCGGCGCACTCGCCACTCACTTGTGATCAGTGACACACAACAGGGTTCTCCGCCTGTCATACTTGCCTACTCTGTGACATTCATCGTGACGTTGCGCAGCTAGGGGGCGGGATGGCAGCGCCGGGTGTGGGGCCGAGGTTCAGCGGGCAGTCGGACCTACTTCGCGTGAGTGCGTCAGATGTGCAAGGGCTGCCTCATGGATGTGGCTTGCATGGAGCGCTGAAGGTGCGTCCCAAGCTCAAGCCAACAGACTGGGCGCGCAGACGGGACGACGCGCAGATATTTGTGCTCGGTATTGTCCGCGACGTAAGCCTGAGGCTGCACGATCCTCTGAGATCTTCCGACTGGGAAGCACTTAATAGGCTGGTGCAGATCGAGTTGGCTCAGTATCAGTTGCACGCAGGAGACAAAAATTACATAGTCCACGCTATTGAGAATTACCTCAACTGCCACGAGTTGTCAGAATCTGAACTGGGGATTCTCAGGCTCCGAGTGTGTGACCCAATGGTTGTCCCAGACGCCAGTGTCCCGTCAAATCAGCTGACAGTCTGGGCACCCGTATACGACAGCGAATCTGGCGTCCGAGAAGTTCGTAAGCTCCGTTTCGGTCAGGCTCGCCCAGTAGCAAAGGATGTTGAGAACTGGGCGATCACGGCGGCGCACATTGCGGGGCTGTTTCGGCCGCGAGGGCATGTGGAGCGGATTCGCGTTGTGGAAGTTGGCCTTGGCGACGGATCCATGGAGACCCTTTTCGATGGCAGCCCTTCTATGGCAGAGTCGCTGTATGCCGCTAAGGTCTTTCCGGTAGTGAGTAAGATCGTCACATCGAATAGGCCAACTCCGGGGAATAGCTGCGGGCGATGCAAAATTGCAGGGTGCTGCTCTTCCCTGGAGAAGCTTGACGGGTTTCTTGGACAGCCCCATAAAGGGCTAGCTACCCGCTCAGTCAGTGCGCGTGACCTAGAGGTCTACGAAAAGTGCCCCGCCCAATGGTACCTGACTTCCAATAACTTGCCGTCGGGATCGAGTGCGCCCCCTTCCTCGGAGCGGGGCAGAGTTATTCATGAGTGGCTGGCTCGAGCTCACATGAGCGCACGTAAGTGTGATCCAAGTGATCTCGATGCAATTGACGAAAACTTTCCTCCTGGTCTCGATGAAGGTGATTACCTGGACTCGCGTGAATATGTTACGCAACATGCTGCTATATGCCCGCTTGGAGAAGGGGCGCGAGTAATCGGGAGTGAGGTATCGGTATACGGATATGACGCGCAGGCGGATGTTGTAGTTGTCAGCAAGCCTGACTTGCTGTACGTGGATTCTGATGACACTTTCGTGATCAGAGAAACCAAGACGACTACCTTGAGTCTGCCGGGGGATGCACAGGAAGCATTTGACAGGTTCTTCGCTGTGCCTTGGCTTCTTAACTTGATCGGTAGTGGGTACCGGGGCCCCTACAAGAGCAACAAAGCGCGGCTTGAGCTGGAAGTTCTAGCTTCAGAGGACAGTCGTGTGTTCTCTTGGGATCTTGGCGATGCCCGACTACTGCGCATGGCAAAGGCCGAAGTGCGCCTGCGCGCCAAGAAGTGGCATCGGGATACGACCTGGAATAGCGCTCCTGGCGAGCACTGCCGGTGGTGTCCCGTCCGTAGCTGGTGTTCCGATGCGACCGCGGATGAGGCCGATGATGACCAGCTTCGCATCCCGTGACTCCTTCGGCAGTCCAGAGCGTCTGGTGAGCCGGAGGCGTGTGCATCCACTCGGTGCGGCGGCTACCCTAGGAACGATGCTCTGACGCCTCGTCGGCGCACATCGGAAGTCGCCGGAGGGGGAGTTGGACGATCTGGAGCGCCCCTCTCCGAAGGGGATGGCCCTTCGGCGGCCGAGCCTCCAGCCGAGGACGCAGGCGCGTGTCCGCACCTCAACTTCCCCTGCTCCGCCGCGGCGCCATGTGGATGTGTTCCGGGCATGGGCGGACACAGGGCTGCTCTGCGCGCTCGCTCGCAGGCCGGTCCTGTTCGACAAGATCTTGGATCTCTACGGGGCATCTCTCGTGGTAACTCAGGCAGTTGCCGCGGAGATCAGGCGGCTCTCGAGGACATCAGAAGCGCAGCGTACGCCCCAGACGCGATTGTTGTGCAGCGGTGCCGATACCGTCGTCCGATACCTCGACGATGGGCAGATCGCGGAATGCCCCCTTCCGACTGGGTCGGACACGTTCAACACATTCGACAAACTCGACCAGGTGCTCAGGCAGTTGCGAGGAATCGATGCTGCCGCAGCTGAACGTGCCGGCAGGACCATGGATGCTGTGGCCTCTGCGCACAAGCATGCCGGAGAGACACACAGCATTGTCTGTGCCGCGCGAATTGTAGAGCTCGGGGGTAAGACCGTGCTCCTTACGAATGACGGGGGCGCGATCACAGTCGCGGAGAGTCACGGTGTCCCCTGCAAGGATCTCGGACAGCTCCTGGCCGAGCTCGGGTGCGAAGCCGATCCGGTGGACGCTGCGGATCTGTTCAACAGCTTCAACGAGGTGACACGGACATTCGCTACTGTGCCTGCGCATCGCCAGCCGACTGACGCCAGCGCTTTCCGCTGCTTGAAGCGCGGCGATGCATGCAGACTCTGTGGTTGACCAAGTTATCCGATCACTCGCTGGTCCATATCCCACCCGGCCGCGCTCAGCTGCAAGCGAGCATCCTCGACAGAACCATCAGCGATGACGTCTGCAACAGCCTGCAAACTCACTAGTTGCTCAGCGAAAGCATCGAGGACCTGTTGGGATAGCCGTTCCGAAGGGAAGCTCTCTCCTCGGGTTGAATTCAACTCATCCCACGCGGCAGAATTTCCTGAAATGCGCATCAGTTCGCCGACCTGGGTTGTCCGGCAAAACTCTATGAGCGATGTTTCGATGTCATCTTCAGCAATCTCGCCAAGCGCAATCATCGTGGCGTCGCGACTTACTCCGTAAGTCAAAACAATGTCTGCGACTAGTGCAGCAGCTTGAGTCTTGGTGGAAATTGTTCCGTGCTGTTCTAGCCTGCCCAAAAGTGCTTCTTCTGGCAGTAGGAAGTTTCGCGCAAAGGAGTTTGCAATCCTTTCTGGGCGCAAGTCTTGCATTTTTGCGCGGTCCACGATCACCTGGCCGGGATCATTTTGCAGAACGTGACAGAGTTCGTGAGCCAAAGTGAAACGCTGTCTCGACCAAACGTCATTTGAGTTGATTACTACGACCCAAGAAACACGGTCTCCCCATTTTTCAGGGATTGAGATCCCGTGGACCTGGTCTGGTAGCTTCCTGTACTCGACAGGGACGCCGAGGCTCTCAACTAGACCTGTTAGGTCCTCTACTGGCTCAGTCTCACTGAAGTCTAGATAGGCCCTCAGACGCGCGGCAGTTCTCTCGCCGGCGTAGCGGTCATGCCAAAGTTTCGATGGGGCGAAGCTTGCCACGTCTATGACCGGTTGAGTGCAACCCCACTCGCGTGTCAGACGATCCGTAGCTAGCAATTGAGTAGCGTGAGAAACAACATCGCTAACGTCGTGAACTCCCTCAACGGTTCCAAGCCGGAGGCTTACTCCCATTGATGGTTCGTCGCCTTGAAGTAGCAAGCCGGGAGCGACTCTGAAAAAAGCGCTCAACAAAGTCGCTTCGTATGCGGAAGGAAGGCGGGAACCAGAAGTCAAAGCTGTGTATGATTCCTTGGACCCTAGTAGGTCAAGCAGGGTTTCCGGTGTTACGCCTTCACGCGCGACTAGCGTATTTAGGGTGTGCTTGAAACGCTCTTCGCGCGTGCTGGTTGCTGCCATCATCACCCCTTCCGCCGTGCCCTCAGCCGCAGCCGCCCCATCTACTACCCAGTGTGGCAGATGCCTTGTACTCGCACAGGCAGCTGCGCTGGTCTGCGGACTTGATACAGCTAAGACTAGTGCCCACCACTGACAGTGGCTCTGCCAGGGACGTGCTGTGACTGTATGGAAACTGCACGCTGGCAGCGGTATGAGCCGTCCTGACCCGTGCTGTGTGGGACGGGGCGTGATCGTGCCGCCGTATGTTGACCAGAGATGGCGTGCGCCGAGCAGCGCGGTTGGCGGAGCGGCTTTGGGCTGGAGCTGCTTTGGGGCGAGTGATCATGGCCCCTTAAGCTTCCGGCGAGTCGGGCAGTCTGTGGACCTGCCCGTTAAAGCACGACGTTGGGGCCATGATCTTAGAGGCTCGCCCCAAAGTGGCTGCCTAAAGCCGTGGAGCCGACCGCCCCAGCCACAGAGGGCGTCTCCCACTTCATGCCCGCAGCCGCCGAGCGCGCCGCCGGGCGCGGCCAGCCGGGGCGGAGACAGGAGGCAGGTCGCGCCGCAGAGGCGGCGCGCGCCCGCGCCGTGCGCGGGCCTTGATGATGTAGGGAAAGTTCCACCGCGAGGCTTTGGGCGCCTAGATGACAGCGCTCCGCTCGGCCAAGTTGCGCAGCGACTCGGGGATGCGTGGGTCTGAGAGTTGGATCAAATCGCGGATGACCTCGCGAGCCAAGTGGTGGTCGTGGATCTGCTCGGGTGCCAGGGCCTCGGCTTCCAGGAGTGCGGCTGTGGCCTCGCCGACGTGTCGCCGCTGCGCGTGTGCTCGCGCCACGTCAAGCAGGAAACGCGACTGCCGCTCAGGCGAGAGACCGGATGCGTCAACCTGCTGAGCCACCTCTAGGGCAAGCCCGGCGTCTCCCAACTCCACGGCCGTACTCACGGCGTGGATCTCCACGTTCGTCGGTCCGAACTCCGTATCGAAGTCGTTGCGGTCCCCGCCCAACCGCGCTGCGATTACTCGCGCGCGATCGATGTGTTCATGGGTCCGCGCTCGGTTGCCCTCCCTAGCGTTGATGACTGCGAGGACGAGGTTCATGGCACCGAACAGCGACAGCTCTTCCGGCGGGCACGCCGGGGCCTCCGTTCTCGGACCCATGACAGCTGCAGCAGATTGCGCTGCCTGCTCGGCCTGGTCCATGTGCTGTTGCCGCATGAAGGCGTGAGCCATTCGGAACAGACTCGCGACGACTTCCAACGGCTGCCCTGCAAGTTCGGCTGCCTGTAGCGCTCGGTCGGCTGCGATCCACGCCGCATCTGCCTGATCTTGCCGAGTGAAGCTGGCTGCGGCCACCTGGTAGGCCTTGGCGCGTAGGGCGTGGAGTTCTACACGTTCGGCCGCCGGCGCATGGCGAACTGCGGCTTCGATGCTCGGGAGAAGCTTGGCGAGATGATCACTCAGTGCTGCATAGCTCGATGCGTGCACGAGAGTCCACGCCTCTTCTACTTTCTCACGGAAGTCGGTGAGCGAAGGAGTCGGTTCGGCCGGCGGTTGCTGGAAGAGACTGCCCAACGCGGGATGACCGGTAAGGGCTACCCGTAGTCCGTCTAGGTCGTTGCTCTTCGTCTGCTCCTCTGGCTCAGCTTCCTCCGCTGGAGCGGCGGCATCCGGCCGTAGGTCGCGCACGGGCACGTTGAGCGCATCGGCGAGAGCTTGAAGGACCGACAGCCGTTCGACGGGTTGTACGCCTCTTTCGACCTGCGACACCCAGCTTTCGGAGCGACCCATCGCGGCGGCAAGGTCACTCTGTGACATGCCTTCGGCGCGGCGTAGCTCCTTGACCCTCTGTCCGACGGTCTTGCTGTCGGAAGTGGTCACTTCTCGGCTCCGTCGGGGTACTTGCCGGCGTACGGCTGGAGGCGGTCGACCTCAGTCTTCTCGACGTACTTGGAGCGCTCGGCCAGGAAGTGGCGCGTGTGAGGCTGACGCTCGTGCTCCTCGAAGGCGGCACGATCGGCGTACAGCTCGAAGAAGACCCGCTCATTGGGTGCGCCCTCGACTTCATGGCACGCATAGACGAGCGTGCCAGGTTCGTGCGCCTGGATCCCCGCGGCGGTCTCTCGGATCAGTGCGTCAAACGCTTCGCCTGCCCCGTCGCGCAGTGTGAAGCGGACAAACAGTCCATAGTTGGCCATTCCTGCCTCCTTCTCGTCGCACTCAGTGTCGCAGACTCGGAGTTCTCCTACTAGTCGCAGTTTTTCTGTTGACTCGCAGTTTTCCTGCGAGTAGCTTCGATGGTGTCGCAACAGCAAGCTGCCCCGGTCTGCGTGCCATCCGCCAAGATCACAACGCAGCCCGGGGCTCATCCCAAAGGGAGACTCCATCATGCGTCAGATTCCTGTCGACACGAACGGCGCGACCTTGATGGTCGCTCAGCCCCCGCAGACGAAGATGCGCGACAAGCGCAACGGCGTCATCGCCACCGACACCGACACCGGCCACACGCTCGTGACCGTGGACGTGCTGTTCGTGATGAACGGCAGTGCGGAGGTCATCACGGTGACCGTGGCAGAGCCGGACATCTCCGGTGAGCTGGCCATGGGTACCCCGATCGCCCTGACCGGGTTGGTCGCCCGGCCGTGGGAGAACGAGTTCAACGGCCAGAAGCGGCACGGGATCAGCTTCCGTGCGGTCGCCGTGACCTCGCTCGCCGCCGGCGCCTCGAAGCCGAAGGCAGCCTGACCATGGCCTGGTTAACGGTCGCCCTGGTGCTGGTCGTCGCCGCTGCGGGTCTCCTGCGGTGGCGGCGCCCCGCCTGGTACTGGCTCACCTTCGGCATCGCCCTGGCGACTCTCCGGGTCCTGTTCCGCTACGCGTCCGTGATGGACGCCTGCGGCCTGACGGTCCCGCCCTCGCGCTGGCGCCTTGCCCTGGCTCGGGCCACGAACCGACCGGTTCCCGGTCCCCGCGCCCCGCGCATCCTTCGCCTGCGACCCACCCGGACTGGCCTGGTGCTTCGGCTCCAGCTCCGTCCTGGTCAGGACGCCTTCGACGTGGCGGCCTCGTGTGACCGGCTGCGGCACTCGTTCGCCATGTTCGGTGTCACGTCGCGGGAACTGCGCTCCGGCGTGGTCGAGATGCGGATGACCGGCTATGACGTACTCAAACGGGTGCAGATGCCGGCCAAGACCGACGCCCGCCCGATGCGGGTCCCGGTCGCCCTACGAGAAGACGGAGCCGTGCACTACCGCGACTACCGCGCGGTTCCGCATGCGCTCACGCTCGGCGCCACCGAGTCCGGCAAGTCCGTCTATCAGCGCAACCTCGTGGCCGCTCTCGCCCCACACCGGGTCGCACTGGTCGGCATCGACTGCAAGCAGGGTGTGGAGCTGTTCCCGCTGGCCCGCCGGTTCTCCGCGCTGGCCGACAACCAGGACACCGCCGCCGAACTCCTCGACGCACTCGTGTCCCACATGCAGGACGTCTACCAGACCATCCGCGCCGAACAGCGGATCACCGCTGACGTGCCGGACGCTGAGATAGCCGCCGACATCTGGGACCTGCCGGAAGACCTCCGCCCGGTGCCCATCGTGGTTCTGGTCGACGAGGTCGCCGAACTCGCCCTGTTCGCCACCAAGGAGGAAGAGAAGCGGCGGGACCGGATCATCACCGCGCTCGCCCGGCTCGCCCAGCTCGGCCGTGCCGCCGGCATCTACCTGGAGATCTGCGGTCAGCGCTTCGGTTCCGAACTCGGCAAGGGCATCACCATGCTCCGCGCCCAGCTCACCGGCCGGACCGCCCACCGCGTCAACGACGAGTCCTCGGCGAACATGGCCTTCGGTGACATCGCCCCGGACGCCGTCCTCGCCGCGATCCAGATCCCCACCGATATGCCCGGCGTCGCCATCACGGGTGACTCGACCGGCGGCTGGGCCCGTATCCGCGCCCCGCACACCTCGCTGCGCCAGGCCGTGAACACCTGCAACCGGCACGCCGATCTGGCCCCGGACCTGCCTGCCCTGGCCCCCTTCCGGCCCCTGCTCGGTGTCCCGAATCCCGTTCACGCCCCGGCCGTCGAGTCCATCCCGGCCACGGCCTGATCCCTCCCGCTCCACGGTTGACGCGACCGCCTTCGCGTCAGGTCCCTACCCGAACCATGCCCGAAGAAGGGAGATCGCCTGCCATGTGCCCCGACTGCGAGGACTTCACCCGCACCGTGGTGATGCTCGGCGACCTGGCCCTGTACGCCGACAGGACCGGCGCTGACCAGGACTTCATCGACACCGTGGGCCCGTGCCTGGCGGCATCGCTGCCCGAGCCGCCGCCCGGCACCTTCCCGCCCGGCTACGACCCGAACGACGGCCCCGAGTACCCCGGCGAGGGGTGGTGACCGTGCCGACCGCGAAGAAGCCCGCCGCCCGCCGCAAGCCCCGGCCCAAGCCGTGCCCCGACTGCAACGGCACCGGCGAGATCACGGAAACCGTCCGGGTTGGCGCCCGTAAGGGCCGTGCCACCGACGACCGGCAGACCGGACTGTGCCTGACCTGCTGGGGATCCGGCGAAGCGACCACCGACTGAACCCCTGCCGGGGCTGGGCGGACGGACCTCGATCCCCGCCCCGCCCCGGCCCAACCCGCAAAGGGAGGTGACGACATGACCCGCTCGATCCGCCCGGACGCGGTCCTCGTACAGGCCGTGATCGCCGGCGCTCTGTCCTTCGCCCACCTTCACGACCTGGCCTCCGCCGCCGGGCAGTCCGGCTGGAAGGCATGGGCCTACCCGATCAGCGTCGACCTGCTCTTGGTCGCCGCCTGGCGTCGGCTGCGCAACAGCGGCCCGTCCCGGCTGGCCTGGTGCTGGTTCCTGATCGCCCTGTTCGCCTCGCTCGGCGCCAACGTCGCCACCGCTGGCTTCCTCGACCTGGCCAACCCGCCCGCGCTGCTCCGCCTCGGCATCGCCGGATGGCCCGCGCTCGCCTTCCTCGGCGGCACCCTGCTCGCCCACTCGACCGGCGACCCGACACCGGTAACGGCGCCTCCTGCCCCGGCCACCGAGCCGGCCCCCGAGCCCGACGCCGAACCGGAGTCCGCTCCGGAGGCGGTAGCCGCCGACGGTGACACCCGGGCGCTACCCGCCGCCGACCCGGCCCCCGCCCCCGCTTCGACTCCCGCTCCCGCCCCCGAGGTGGCGGTCCCGGCTCCGCTGGTCGCTCACGCGCGCAAGGTCGCCGCCGACCACGAGGCCCGTACCGGCTCCCCGATCGACACCGACACCCTGCGCGCCCGTCTCGGCGTCCCCGCACCCATGGCCGACGCCATCGCCGCCCAACTCGCCTGATCAGAAAGAGGTTCAGCAATGCCCATGCGCGACTTCTTCCACTCCGTGATGCAGATCGGCCCGGTGCAGATCGGTACCCATCGCGACCGCCACGGCCAGACCAAGCACGCCGCCGTTTGCACCTCCGACGACTGCGGCTGGTCCGCCGACTACTCCAGCCAGTCCGCCGCCCAGCTCGCCGCCCGCACCCACCGCTGCCGCGTCCGCTAGGAGTCCACCGCCATGCAGGTCCCGCTCTGGTTCGCGCTGCTCGTCGTCGGCTACCTCGGCGTCAAGCTCATCCGCCCGCCGGCCTGGCTCATCGCCGTGCTCCTGCTCGGCGGCTTCCTCCTCGCCGACAGCGTCCTGGCTCCCGCCATCAACGGCCTGATCAAGTAACCCCCTCGGAAGGGAGTTCCACCATGCTCCGCCCGAAGATCCCCACCATGCCCACCCCGACCGGGCACGTCACCCCGCCCGCCGTCATCGAGCCGACCGCCATCGTTCCCAGCGTCCAGACCCCGTCGGCCACCCCGACGGCCCCGGCACCGTCCCGCCCGGTGGTGCAGCTCACCCCCGGCACCGTGGTCGCCCTCGTCGGCGGCGGCACCGCAGTCGTCCTGGTTGTCGGCGCCGTCCTCGTCTCCATGCTCCTGGCGGTCGCCATCACCGGCGCCTCGGTCGCCGTCGTCGCCCTCGTCGTGCGCTCGTTGCTCGCCGCCGAGACCAAGCGGCGCTGACCGGCCCCCGGAGCGGCCTCGGTCGCCAAACTTCCGCCGCTCCGGGCGCCTCCCCTTCCCGATCCACGGACCAGAAAGGCACGGCCCATCATGCCCCAGAGCAACCCGAACATGCCGATCTGCCGCGACTGCGACGGCTTCGCCTCCGTCGCCATCGACGCCGGCTCCCGCCACACCGACGGCACCCGCGTCACCCTCCGCGTCGACTGCCCCACCTGCAAGGGCATCGGCCACACCCGCCCCGCCGCCCTCGTCCGCGCCGGGAGGTGACCGCGTGACCGACACCGCGATCTTCGCGGGCCTGGACTCGATCACCCTGGGGGACCTCCTCAGGGTGACCGGCCTCCCCGGCTTCCACCGCTGGCAAGACCAGATCAAACGCACCGGTGGCTGTGCCGACCCGATCCACCTGCGCGGCTGGGTTGTCCACAAGGACAAGGTCACCGGCGAGACTCTGCACCGCTACAGCACCGAGAGCGAGCCGGGTGGACGGCTCCGTGTGGCCTGTGGCAACCGCCGCGCTTCTCGCTGTCCCGCCTGCGCCTGGACCTACGCTGGCGACACGTACCACCTGGTCCGTGCCGGGCTCGCTGGTAACCCAGACAAGGACATCCCCGCCACCGTCCGCGACCACCCGCGGGTGTTCGCCACCTTCACCGCCCCCTCGTTCGGCCCGGTCCACAACCGGCCTGACCATGGCGTCTGCCGCTGCGGGACACGGCACGCCCCGGACGATTCGGCTCTCGGCACCCCGCTCGATCCGGCCTCGTACGACTACGCGGCTGCCGTGCTCTTCAACAACCACGCCGGGGAACTGTGGGTGCGCTTCGTCAACCGGCTCCGCCGTGAGATCGCCGCACGTGCCGGGCTCACACAGCGCGAACTCGCCGAGGTCTGTCGCGTTTCCTACGGCAAGGTCGCCGAGTTCCAGAAGCGTGGCGCCGTCCATTTCCATGCCGTGATCCGCCTTGACGGACCGGACGGATCCGACTCGCCGCCGCCGTCCTGGGCCAGCACTGACCTGCTCACTGATGCGATTCGGGCTGCTGCCGTGCACCCGTACACCACGATCACGGTGCCACCCAACGAAGAGGCTGGGTACGTCAACGGCTGGCGTCTGCGCTGGGGCCGACAGCTCGATGTCCGCCCGGTGAAGGCGTTCGGCGACGGCTCCGAGATCACCGAAGAAGCCGTGGCCTCTTACGTGGCCAAGTACGCCACCAAAGCGGCCGAGAACACCGGCACCCTCGACCGGCGCATCGGCGAACTCTCCGAACTCGACCGCCACGGCGTCCCCGACCACGCCCGCCGGCTGATCACCGCATGCCGGGACCTGGATGAGTGGTACCCCGACCGCCGGCTGTGGGCCTGGGCTCACATGCTCGGCTTCCGCGGCCACTTCTCGTCCAAGTCCCGGCGCTACTCGACCACGCTCGGAGCCCTCCGCCAGGCACGTGCCGACTTCCGCGCCGCACAGGAACGCGCCGCTCTCGGCATGGACGAACGCGAGCCGGACACCGTCCTCGTCCTCGCCGACTGGCAGTACGCCGGCCACGGCCACACCCCGGGCGAATCCGCCCTCGCCGCCACAATCCGCCGAGATCTCGAACTCAACCGTGAGACCGCCCGCGAAGCCCTCGCCGAACTGCGCCAGGAAGGAGCGTTGACGTGAAAGACGAAATGATGACCGTTCGGGAGGTCTGCACCGAACTCAAGGGCATCTCGCGCCGAACCTTCTACCGCTGGCGCGAGCTGGGCCAAGCGCCGCAAGCCTTCAAGCTGCCCAACGGAGAACTGCGCGTCTGGCGCAGCGACTTCAACGCGTGGCTGAACGCCCGAGAAAGGGCGACCGCGTGAAGTCACTCGATGCGAAGGTCTGGGGCGTTCGTAAGAGGAACACCAAGAAGCCGTCTTACGACGTCAGATGGACCGTTGCCGGGAACGTCTTCTCTGAGCAGTTCCGAACCAAGGGACTCGCAGACCACTACCGGTCCAAGCTCCTGCGTGCCGCCCATGCCGGCGAAGAGTTCGACACGGTCACTGGATTGCCCGATTCGATGATCGAGAGGGCACCCTCCGTCACCTGGTACGACTTCGCACTGAAGTACCTCGCCATGAAGTGGCCGCACGCCGCGCCGAACACGCGCGACGGAATCAACGAATCCCTGACGGCCGTGACGCTTGCCTTGCTCGATGAGCGCCCTGGTCGGCCAGCTGATGAGCTACTGCGGAAGGCGCTTCGTAGCTGGGCATTCGTGCTCCCTGGGCCAGCCGATCGAGAGTTGCCGACCGAGATCGCAAACGCTCTGCACTGGGTGGCCAAGGCGTCGCGGCCGCTTTCGGATCTTGCTGACGCCGCGGTGGCCAGGGCTGTCCTGGACTCGTTCAAGCTCAAACTCGATGGAACCGCGGCCGCGGCCGAAACCGTCCGGCGTAAGCGGCGCACACTCGTGAACGCGATGCATTACGCGGTGGATCTCGGCGAATTCAAAGAGAACCCGATCACAGTCATCCGCTGGAAGAAGCCGAAGGTCGTCAAGGAAGTCGATCCGCGCGTGGTGGCGAACCCTGAGCAAGCTCGCTCTCTGCTCGCAGCGGTCTCATACGCCGGCGGGTACAAGCGAGCGCGCGGCCGTCGGCTCGTCGGTCTGTTCGCCTGCATGTACTACGGCGCTCTGCGGCCGGCCGAAGCAGTCGGATTGACCGAGGCAGACCTGAAGCTCCCGGAAAGCGGCTGGGGAACCGCTCTGCTCAACCGGACTCGCCCCAGCGTGGGCAAGCGGTGGACCGACTCAGGAGAAACGCACGACGATCGCGGGCTCAAGAATCGGCCCGTGGAAGAGGTGCGCCTCGTACCGATCCCGCCTCAGCTGGTCGCCATCCTCCGCGAGCACCTGGCCACGTTCGGCACCGCGGCGGATGGGCGCCTGTTCACCAACGAACGTGGGGGAGTGGTCGGCTCGTCCACGTACTACCGCGTATGGCAGGAAGCGCGGATGCTCGCACTCCCGCCGGCTGTGGTTGCCTCTCCGCTCGCTGCCCGCCCGTACGACCTGCGGCATTCTGCGTTGTCGACGTGGTTGAACGCCGGAGTCGACCCGACCGAGGTTGCCGAACGTGCCGGCAACAGCGTCGAAGTCTTGCTGAGCCGCTACGCCAAGTGCATCGATGGTCGTCAGGAAATCGTCAATCGAAAGATCGAACAGCTCCTGCGTGAGTACGAGTAACTGGCCACCAGACCTTCGCCCCCAGCCTCTCGCGCTGGGGGCTTCGTCGTATCTCGGCCGCGCTTCTTTGGCCGGTGGTTGCTAGCTGCACCTGCCGCGTCCAATTCCATTTCATCAGCGCACGACTGCCCCAGGTGTCCCGTCTGGTTCGCGCTCTACGCACAGGCCGTCGAGGTGCCGACCCTCGCCCTATGGGGGCTTTAGAGAAGACGCCGCGTCGGCTCGGCAGCGGACAGTCGCGCTGCCCGTACTGCGGTTTACCGCAAGATCGGGTGGCGACGCTTGAGTATGACTGGGTGATGTTGGAACCGGACATGGCTCCACTGGCCCACACGGTGCCGGCGGAGCACCGGTGGATCGAGCTGTCTGATGGACGGGTGACCGTCTACGGGGTCTGCCCGCCGGATCAGTTCCAGCGGTGCCGTATCGAGCACCGCCTGGCCTGCCCGGCACAACCGCTGCCGGATCTGTGGCCGTGGCTGACGGCCCTGCGAGGGGAGAATGCGCGGCAGGCAGAACGGGACGAGCCGGAGCCGCCTCCGCCCCCTGAGCAATGGCCGGACGCTGGCTGACGGGCACTCGGAAAACGCCGGGGCTGAGCAGGGCGAATGCCCTAAGATCCTGTCCACAAATAGTCCACAGACCCCGTCATAGGGCCGCTCAGCGCTGCATACGCCTGCACAAACGCGAAGACCCCGGCCTCAGCGTTTCCGCTGGTGACGGGGTCTTTGGGCACCTCATACAGGGTGCCCCCGGCAGGATTCGAACCTGCGCACACGGCTCCGGAGGCCGTTGCTCTATCCCCTGAGCTACGGGGGCGTGTCGGGCGCTTGGCTTCTCGCTTGCGGCGACGGGTAGAACCCTAGCAGGTCTTGCGGGGTGATCAGGAACGGGTTTCCCGGGGTGGGTGTCCCGGTCGGGGCGGGGTGGGTTCAGGGCAGGGTGGTGCGGGTTCCTCGCAGGGGTTGGAAGTGGGGAAAACCCGGACGCGGTGGCCGGTCTGGACCTACTCTCGACTTGTGCCAGGCGCGTCGGGTCGGGTGCTTGTTGTGGACGACAACAAGGTCATCCGGCAGCTGATCAGGGTCAACCTCGAGCTGGAGGGGCTTGAGGTCGTGACCGCGGCCGATGGTGCCGAGTGTCTGGATGTGGTGCATCAGGTGCGGCCCGATGTCGTCACCCTCGATGTCGCCATGCCCCGGCTGGACGGGCTCCGGACCGCCGCTCGGCTTCGGGCCGATCCGCGCACGCATGATCTTCCCCTCGCCATCATCAGCGCCTGTACCCAGTACGAGGTCGAGACCGGCCTCGATGTCGGTGTCGACGCCTTCCTCGCCAAGCCCTTCGAACCCGCTGAACTCGTTCGCCTCGTCAAGCACCTGATCGAGCGGCGGCCCGGGGGCAGGAGCGGAGAACGAGGCGAAGGGGATGGGGAGAGCGAGGGTGAGGGTGAGGGTGAGGTCGACGGGGATGGTGAGGGTGATGGGGGGATTGGTGGAGGGGTTCCCGACGGGGTCGCGGGTGGCGTTGCCGGTGGAATAACCGGCGGCCTGACCGGCGGCCTCACTGGCGGTGTGGCCGGTGGCGTGGTCGATGGGGTCTTCTTCGGCGGATAGCTCCGGCGAAGCCCAGCGAGACAGCGAGCCTCGCCGAGACACAGCGAGGCCGGCGACGCCGGCGAGGCCCGTTGAGTCCCACCGAGTCCCGGCGCGTCCCAGCCAACCTCCCCCGAATCCCCCGTAGCTCGCCTCGCCCCCCGTAGCTCGCCTCGCCTCCCGCCCCTGCGCAAGCGCCCCCCCGCCCGTTCCCCACCCCGCCCGTTCCCCACCCCGCCCGTTCCCCACCCCGCCCGTTCCCCACCCCCACCCCACTCGGCATAAACCGGCTCGCATACCCACCCCCCACCTCCCCTACGCTTGTCCCGTGACCCCCGTCGAGCTCTCCCGCACCGTGCTGCACGCAGTGCGTCGTGCCGTCGAGCAGGGGGAGCTGCGGGTGTCCGTGCCTGAGCGGGTCGTGGTGACCGAGCCGGGGGCCGGGGGGTGTGGGGACTACGCCACCAATGTCGCGCTCCAGCTCGCTCGGTCGGCCCAGGAGACGCCGCTGCGGGTCGCCGAGATTCTGCGGCCGTATCTGGTCGGTGCGGAAGGGATCAGGGACGTCGTCGTCACCGGTCCCGGGTTTCTCAACATCAGCCTCGGTGAGGGCGCCGACCTCGCCGCGGGGGTCGTACGGGACATCCGTGAGTGTGGGGGCGGGTACGGGCACAGTGAGGCCCTGAAGGGGCAGGTCGTCGTCCTTCGGGTGCCGTACGACGTGCGCGCCGAAGTCGTCGCGGACGCGGTCGTGCGGATCGTCGGGACACAGGGCGGGCGGTGTGAGGTCGAGCACGGGGAGCCCGTGAATCTGCGGCCGGTTCCGGCGCCGGAGGATCCCGCGCCGCTCGGGGCCGACGCCGCGCAGTGGGCCCTGCTCCATCCCGCGCCGCACGACCGGCCCCGGATCACCGCCGACCATCTCGTGCAGCGGGAGAGCAATCCGCTGTTCCGGGTGCGGTACGCACATGCCCGGGTCCGGGCCGTCAGCCGTAACGCCAGGCGTCTCGGGTTCGGTGCCGAACCCGGTCCTGTCGACGCCCGTGAGATTCTCACCGCCCTCTCCGATTACCCGCGTATCCTCACCGCGGCCGCCACCCATCGCGGCCCGGACCGGCTTGCCCGGCATCTCGTCACCGTCGCTGATGCCGTCCTGCCCTTTCTGCCCACCGTGCTTCCGCGCGGCGAGGAGAAACCCTCGGCCGCCCACCGTGCCCGGCTCGCCCTCGCCGAAGCCGCCGGGACGGTGCTGGCCGGCGGCCTGTCCCTGCTCGGCATCGACGCACCCGAACACCTCTGAGGGCCTCAGAGCGACACGCATGAGCCCCGGAGCGAGACAGAGAGTCTGAGAGCCAACGTCATGAGCCGTTCCGCCCACCCTGCCGGGCCCCGCCACGCCGACGTCCTGCCTGACGGGCACTACTCCGCCCCGCCGGCCGACCTCAACGCCCTCGACCCCAAGGTGTGGGCCCAGACGGTCGGCCGGGACGAGGACGGTGTGCTCACCGTCGCCGGGATTCCCGCCACCCGGCTCGCCGAGGAGTTCGGCACCCCCGCCTACATCCTCGACGAGGCCGACTTCCGCGCCCGGGTGCGGGCCTGGCGCACCGCCTTCGGTTCGGACGCCGACGTGTTCTACGCGGGGAAGGCGTTCCTCTCGCGTACCGTCGTGCGGTGGCTGCACGAGGAGGGGCTCAACCTGGACGTGTGCTCGGGCGGGGAGCTGGCCACCGCCCTCTCCGGCGGCATGCCCGCCGAGCGCATCGCCTTCCACGGCAACAACAAGTCCGTCCGGGAGATCGAGCGGGCCGTAGAGGCCGGCGTCGGGCGGATCGTGCTCGACTCCTTCCAGGAGATCGTGCGCGTCGCCCACATCGCCCAGGCGCTCGGCAAGCGGCAGAAGGTGCAGATCCGGATCACCGTGGGTGTGGAGGCGCACACCCACGAGTTCATCGCCACCGCTCACGAGGACCAGAAGTTCGGCATTCCGCTCGCGGGCGGGCAGGCCGCCGAGGCCGTGCGGCGGGCCCTGCAGCTGGACGGGCTCGAGCTGATCGGCATTCACAGCCACATCGGCTCGCAGATCTTCGACATGTCCGGGTTCGAGGTGGCCGCCCACCGGGTGGTCGGGCTGCTGAAGGACATCCGGGACGAGCACGGGGTCGAGCTGCCCGAGATCGACCTCGGTGGCGGGCTCGGAATCGCCTACACGAGTGACGACGATCCGCGTGAGCCGCATGAGATCGCCAAGGCGCTCACCGAGATCGTCACGCGGGAGTGCGAGGCGGCCAGGCTGCGGACTCCGCGGATCTCCGTCGAGCCGGGGCGTGCCATCGTGGGCCCGACCGCGTTCACGCTGTACGAGGTCGGCACCGTCAAGCCGCTCGACGGGCTGCGGACGTACGTCTCCGTGGACGGCGGCATGTCCGACAACATCCGCACCGCGCTGTACGACGCCGAGTACAGCGTCGCCCTCGTCTCGCGCACCAGTGACGCCGAGCCCATGCTCGCCCGCGTCGTCGGCAAGCACTGCGAGAGCGGGGACATCGTGGTCAAGGACGCGTTCCTGCCCGCCGACCTGGCGCCGGGCGACCTGATCGCCGTACCCGCCACCGGTGCCTACTGCCGGTCCATGGCCAGCAACTACAACCACGTGCTCCGGCCGCCCGTCATCGCCGTGAAGGACGGGAAGGCCCGGGTCATCGTCCGGCGCGAGACGGAGGACGACCTCCTGCGTCTCGACGTCGGGTGAGAAAGAAACAGAGACAGGGGATGACGGGCCGGAGATTCTTCGGTCCTGGCGTCCCGGCAACATGAAATAGATGTCTCACGATCCGGACGAAGGGTAGAAACTGCCGTCCGGTGAGTGAGACTGGTCCAACCGTAGACGGTATGAGGAAACGAGGTCGGATGATGCGTACGCGTCCGCTGAAGGTGGCGCTGCTGGGCTGTGGAGTGGTCGGCTCAGAGGTGGCGCGCATCATGACGACGCACGCCGACGACCTCGCCGCCCGTATCGGGGCCCCCGTGGAGCTGGCGGGAGTCGCGGTACGGCGGCCCTCCAAGGTCCGTGAGGGCATTGCGCAGGAACTCGTCACCACCGACGCCACCGCCCTCGTCAAACGCGGTGACATTGATGTCGTGGTGGAGGTCATCGGCGGGATCGAGCCCGCCCGGAGCCTCATCATCACCGCCTTCGAGCACGGGGCGTCCGTCGTCTCCGCCAACAAGGCCCTGCTCGCCCAGGACGGCGCCGCGCTGCACGCAGCCGCCGAGGAGCACGGCAAGGACCTCTACTACGAGGCCGCCGTCGCCGGTGCCATCCCGCTGATCCGGCCGGTGCGCGAGTCCCTCGCCGGCGACAAGATCAACCGGGTGATGGGCATCGTCAACGGCACGACCAACTTCATCCTCGACAAGATGGACACCACGGGGGCGGGCTACCAGGAGGCCCTCGACGAGGCCACCGCCCTGGGTTACGCGGAGGCCGACCCCACCGCCGACGTCGAGGGGTTCGACGCCGCCGCCAAGGCCGCCATCCTCGCCGGCATCGCCTTCCACACCCGGGTGCGCCTGGACGACGTCTACCGTGAGGGCATGACCGAGGTCACCGCGGCCGACTTCCGCTCCGCCAAGGAGATGGGCTGCACCATCAAGCTGCTCGCCATCTGTGAGCGGTCCAAGGACGGGGCGTCCGTCACCGCGCGTGTGCACCCCGCCATGATTCCGCTGAGCCACCCGCTCGCCTCCGTGCGCGGCGCGTACAACGCCGTCTTCGTGGAGTCCGACGCGGCCGGCCAGCTCATGTTCTACGGCCCCGGCGCCGGCGGTTCCCCGACCGCCTCCGCCGTGCTCGGCGACCTCGTCGCCGTCTGCCGTAACCGGCTCAACGGCGCAACGGGGCCTGGTGAGTCGGCGTACGCGGCCCTGCCCGTCTCGCCCATGGGCGAGGTCGTCACCCGGTACCACATCAGCCTCGACGTCGCGGACAAACCGGGTGTTCTCGCCCAGGTCGCGACCGTCTTCGCCGAGCACGGGGTGTCGATCGATACGGTTCGGCAGCAGGGCAAGGACGGCGAGGCCTCCCTCGTCGTCGTCACCCACCGCGCGTCCGACGCCTCCCTCACCGGGACCGTCGAGGCGCTGCGCAAGCTCGACACCGTGCGGGGTGTCGCCAGCATCATGCGGGTTGAAGGAGAGTAACCAGCAATGACTCACCAGTGGCGCGGCATCATCGAGGAGTACCGGGACAGGCTGCCGGTCTCCGACACCACGCCGGTCGTGACGCTCCGCGAGGGCGGCACGCCACTCGTGCCCGCTCAGGTGCTCTCCGAGCGCACGGGCTGTGAGGTCCACCTCAAGGTGGAGGGGGTCAACCCCACCGGGTCCTTCAAGGACCGTGGCATGACCATGGCCATCTCCAAGGCCAAGGAGGAGGGGGCGAAGGCGGTCATCTGCGCCTCCACCGGCAACACCTCCGCCTCCGCGGCCGCCTACGCCGTCCGCGCGGGCATGGTGTGCGCCGTGCTCGTGCCGCAGGGCAAGATCGCGCTCGGCAAGATGGGCCAGGCCCTGGTGCACGGCGCGAAGATCCTCCAGGTCGACGGCAACTTCGACGACTGCCTCACGCTCGCCCGCGAGCTGAGCGACAACTACCCTGTGGCGCTGGTCAATTCGGTCAACCCGGTGCGCATCGAGGGCCAGAAGACGGCCGCCTTCGAGATCGTGGACATGCTGGGCGACGCCCCCGACATCCACGTCCTCCCGGTCGGCAACGCGGGCAACATCACCGCCTACTGGAAGGGCTACAAGGAGTACGCCGCCGACGGCATCGCCGCCAAGACCCCGCGCATGTGGGGCTTCCAGGCCTCCGGCAGTGCCCCGATCGTGCGCGGCGAGGTCGTCAAGGACCCCTCGACCATCGCCACCGCGATCCGCATCGGCAACCCCGCATCGTGGCAGTACGCCCTCGCCGCCCGGGACGAGTCGGGCGGCGCCATCGACGAGGTGACGGACCGTGAAATCCTGCGCGCCTACCGGCTGTTGGCCGCGCAGGAGGGCGTCTTCGTGGAGCCCGCCTCCGCCGCCTCCGTGGCCGGTCTGCTCAAGGCCGCCGAGCAGGGCAAGGTCGACCCGGGGCAGCGCATCGTATGCACCGTCACCGGCAACGGTCTGAAGGACCCCGACTGGGCCGTCGCCGGCGCCCCGCAGCCGGTCACCGTCCCGGTCGACGCGGCCACCGCGGCCGAGCGCCTCGGCCTGGCCTGAAACCGGCCTGAGCGGGGGTAACCCGCGTCAGGGTGCACAGGGGGCTTACGACACGCATCGTGCGCCTCCTGTGCGCCCTATGTCGCGGCAGAACCTTCCTTCGATAGGCTGTACTGAACCCGCCTACCGCATATGCCCCTGCGTGTGGGCACGGGGTCGCGCCGACACCGCGTCCCGACGGGTCTTCGTACGTCATCGAATGTCCATCGAATCCATCGGGTGACATTCGACTCCATCGGATGTCATTCGACAGTCACGCAGCTCAAGGAGAGTCTTCGAGCGATGGCCGGTCCAGCGTTCCGCGCCGCCGCCGTCCGGGTGCGCGTTCCCGCCACCAGCGCCAACCTCGGTCCAGGCTTCGACGCCCTGGGTCTCGCGCTGGGGCTGTACGACGACGTCGTCGTCCGGGTGGCCGACTCCGGGCTGCACATCGACATCGCGGGTGAGGGCAGCGAGACCCTGCCCCGGGACGAGAGTCACCTGCTCGTCCGTTCCCTGCGCACCGCCTTCGATCTGCTGGGCGGACAGCCGCGCGGCCTGGAAATCGTGTGCGCCAACCGCATTCCGCACGGCCGTGGCCTGGGCTCCTCCTCCGCCGCCATCTGCGCCGGCATCGTCGCCGCCCGCGCGGTGACCATAGGCGGCGAGGCCCGGCTCGACGACGCCGCGCTGCTGGAGCTGGCCACCGAGATCGAGGGCCACCCGGACAACGTCGCGGCCTGCCTGCTCGGCGGCTTCACCCTGTCCTGGATGGAGGCCGGCGCCGCGCGGGCGATCAGGATGGAGCCGAACGATTCCATCGTTCCGGTGGTTTTCGTGCCCGGGAAGCCGGTTCTGACCGAGACCGCGCGCGGCCTGCTCCCGCGCACCGTGCCGCATGTCGACGCCGCCACCAACGCGGGCCGTGCCGCCCTGCTCGTCGAGGCCCTCACCCGGCGCCCCGAGCTGCTGCTGCCCGCCACCGAGGACCGCCTCCACCAGGAGTACCGCGCCCCGGCCATGCCGGAGAGCGCCGCGCTGGTGGAGCGGCTGCGGGCCGACGGGATCCCGGCCGTCATCTCGGGCGCCGGGCCCACCGTCATGGCCCTGGCCGACGCCGGCACCGCCGACAAGGTGGAGGCCCTGGCCGGCGCCGACTGGGCCGCCAACCGGCTGAGCCTGGACCTCCAGGGAGCGAGCGTGCTGCCGCTTGCGACCTGACACACGGTTGCCGGATTTGGAGAGGGGGAATGTTTGTTGGATCCGGTAGTGTTAACCTCAAGTCTGCACCCGACCCCACCATGGCGAGGTGCTTCGTGTCCCCGTCCGGGACAGACCTTCTTCCGGGAGCCTCCCAAGCCACTCCGTGTTCCATGCGTCGTACCTGGGCAGTACGTCGTGTGCGGGCACTGAGCAGGCCGCAGGGCACGCTCCGGAATCGGTGCTACCACGCCACGTGACACTGGGTGCCACGGTTCGCGGAAGCGCCATCACCTGCAAATCTCTTTCCGCCGCGATGGCGGACCACCGCCCCGGCACGGTTCGCAGAGACAGGACCGTAGCCGGACAGCACAACCGGTCGCCGAGCCAGACAGGCCGACGTCCGCTCCAGGGAAGGACCCTTCGTGAGCGACACCACCGATCTGATGGGCGCACGTGTCGAGGAGACCGCTGCCGCGCCCGCCACGGACGCCTCCGCGCCTTCCACCGGTGCCGGCTCCCGGCGGCGCCGTGGTACCGGCCTCGAGGGCATGGTGCTGGCCGAGCTGCAGCAGGTCGCCTCGGGCCTCGGTATCAGGGGCACCGCGCGTATGCGCAAGAGCCAGCTGATCGAGGTCATCAAGGAGGCCCAGGCCGGTGGGGGCGCCGCTCCCAAGGCTGCGGCCTCCCCCGCCGGGGACGCCACCGAGACCAAGCCGAAGCGCCGGGCCACCTCGAAGGCCCGTACGGGCGAGGACGCCGCCGAGAAGAAGGCGGACAAGTCCCCCACGGAGGCCCCCGCCGAGAAGGCCGTGGCCCAGCAGCAGATCGAGATCCCCGGCCAGCCGGCCAGCGACGACGCCCCGACCGAGCGCCGTCGCCGTCGCGCCACCGCCGAGGCGGGTGCCCCGGCCGCGAGCAGCGCCGAGACGGTCGTCGCCGAGGCGAAGGCCGAGCCCAAGGCCGAGACGCCCGCGCAGCAGTCGCAGCAGGGCGAGGCCAAGGGTGACGCCGGTGAGGGCGAGGGCCGTGGCCGTCGCGACCGCCGTGAGCGTGGCCGGGACCGGGACCGGGACCGTCGGGGCAAGGGCGACGACCAGCAGGGCCAGGGCCAGGGCGGCCAGCGCCAGCAGCAGGGCCAGCAGCAGGGCGGCGGCGGTCGCCCGGAGCGCGGCCAGCAGCGGGCCGACGAGGACGGGGACGACTTCGAGGGTGGCCGCCGGGGACGTCGCGGCCGCTACCGCGACCGCCGTGGCCGCCGCGGCCGCGACGAGTTCGCGAACGAGCCGCAGCTCGCCGAGGACGACGTCCTGATCCCCGTCGCGGGCATCCTGGACATCCTCGACAACTACGCCTTCATCCGTACGTCGGGCTACCTGCCGGGTCCGAACGACGTGTACGTCTCCCTCGCCCAGGTCCGCAAGAACGGCCTGCGCAAGGGTGACCACGTCACCGGTGCGGTCCGTCAGCCCAAGGAGGGCGAGCGCCGCGAGAAGTTCAACGCGCTGGTCCGCCTCGACTCCGTCAACGGCATGGCGCCCGAACACGGCCGTGGCCGCCCGGAGTTCAACAAGCTGACCCCGCTGTACCCGCAGGACCGGCTCCGCCTGGAGACCGACCCGGGCGTGCTGACTACCCGCATCATCGACCTGGTGTCGCCGATCGGTAAGGGTCAGCGCGGTCTGATCGTGGCCCCGCCGAAGACCGGCAAGACCATGATCATGCAGGCGGTCGCCAACGCGATCACGCACAACAACCCCGAGTGCCACCTGATGGTCGTCCTCGTCGACGAGCGTCCGGAAGAGGTCACCGACATGCAGCGGTCGGTCAAGGGCGAGGTCATCTCCTCGACCTTCGACCGCCCGGCCGAGGACCACACCACGGTCGCCGAGCTGGCGATCGAGCGCGCCAAGCGTCTGGTGGAGCTGGGTCACGACGTCGTCGTGCTGCTCGACTCGATCACGCGTCTGGGCCGTGCGTACAACCTGGCCGCGCCCGCCTCCGGCCGCATCCTGTCCGGTGGTGTCGACTCGACGGCCCTGTACCCGCCGAAGCGCTTCTTCGGTGCGGCGCGGAACATCGAGGACGGCGGCTCGCTGACCATCCTCGCCACCGCCCTGGTGGACACCGGGTCCCGCATGGACGAGGTGATCTTCGAGGAGTTCAAGGGCACCGGCAACATGGAGCTCAAGCTCGACCGGAAGCTCGCCGACAAGCGCATCTTCCCGGCGGTGGACGTCGACGCGTCCGGTACCCGTAAGGAAGAGATCCTGCTCGGCAACGAGGAGCTCGCCGTCGTCTGGAAGCTGCGCCGGGTGCTGCACGCGCTCGACCAGCAGCAGGCGATCGAGCTGCTGCTCGACAAGATGAAGCAGACCAAGTCGAACGTCGAGTTCCTGATGCAGATTCAGAAGACGACGCCGACGCCGGGCAACGGTGACTGAGCGCCGTTGAGCCGACTGTCGTTGGTTTGAGGCCGCCCCCCGTCCAGAAGTGACGGGGGGCGGCCTTTTGGCGCTGAGAGGTATGGAGTGCACCACGCGCCCCTCCCTGCTCACCTCTCCCTGGGGGACTTCCTTGCCCACGCCCCTGTCCGGGCGGCACAGACGTCGTACACGCCTGGCCCTGCCCCTTGCCGCCGTCGGTGTCGCCGGTGCCGTGACCGCCGCGCTGATGACGGGGTCCGCCGGTGCGGCGACCTCGCTGCCCCAGCCGACTGCCCAGCCCGTCGTCAGCCAGCCCTCCCAGGCCACCCTGGAGAAGCGCATCGCGGGCGCCTCCGGTACCGACGCGTCGACCACGACCAGCAGTCCTTCCGCTGTTTCGCCGAAGATCATCGGTGGCACCGACACCACCATCTCCTCGGCGCCCTGGATGGCCCAGCTCTGGTACTACGACGACAAGGGCACCAGCGACACCAGCGACGACATCGGCTTCTTCTGCGGGGGCTCGGTCGTCTCGCCGACGAAGATCCTCACCGCCGCGCACTGCGTCCGGGACGAGAACAACAAGGCCTACGACTGGAAGGCGTACGGTGCCGTCGTCACCGGCACCGACCAGCTGGCCTCCGGTACCGACCTGCACGGCGGCCAGGCCACCGGTGTGCTGCGCCAGTGGAACGCGTCGTACAACCCGGCGACGTTCGACAACGACATCGCTGTGCTCACCCTGGCCGTCCCGGTCAGCGCGACGCCGATCCGCATGACCACGTCCGGGGACACCGCCTCCTACACCGGCGGTACCAGCGCCCAGGTCTACGGCTGGGGCCGCACCAGCTCCACCAGCGGCGACATCTCCCAGACGCTGAAGACGACCATGCTGACCATCCACTCCGACAGCACCTGCACCGGCGTCTACGGCAGCTTCTTCGTCGCGGGTCACATGGTCTGCGCGGGCACGCAGTCCGGCAGCGACACCGGTACCAAGGCCACCTGCAACGGCGACTCCGGCGGCCCGCTGACCGTGAAGGATTCGGCCGGCCACCCCCGGATCGTCGGCGTCGTCTCCTGGGGCGTGAAGGACTGCGTCGAGAACGGCTACTACAGCGTCTTCAGCAAGGTCTCCACGTACGTCGGCGCGGTCTACCCGCACATCGACGACAGCAACATGAGCTACTACGACAGCAAGGCCGACCTCTTCGTGCGCAGCTCCTCCACGAAGACCGGCTACGAGAAGGACTCCACGGGAAGCTCGTTCGGCTCCCGGATCTCCCTGGGCGACTGGAGCGGGGTGAACCTGGTCCTCCAGGCCGACCTCGACCGGGACGGATACCAGGACTTCGTCTACCGGGTCAGCTCCACCGGTGACGTGTACTGGGACCACATCGTGCTCAGCAGCGACCGCTCCCAGGGCACCTGGACCACGACGAAGATCTTCAGCGGCTGGACGACCCGCACCCGGATCATCGCGCCCGGCGACCTCACCGGCGACTACCTGCCCGACGTGCTGTCCGTCGACTCCGGCGGCACGCTCTGGCTCTACCCGGGCAAGGGCAACGGCACCTTCGGCTCGCGGGTGACCGTGGGCACGGGCTGGAACCAGTACAACATGGTGCGCGGCCACGGCGACTTCACCGGGGACGGCAAGGCCGACCTGCTCGCCCGGCAGTCCAGCACCGGCGACCTGTACCTGTACAAGGGCACCGGCAAGTCCGGCTCCGGCGCCTTCTCCGCCCGGATCAAGGTGCGCAGCGCCTGGACCGGCTACAACGCCTTCGACGCGGTGGGCGACGTGAGCGGGGACGGCAAGGCCGACTTCCTGGCCCGCACCTCCGGCGGCACGCTCTACCTGTACAAGGGCACCGGCAAGGCGACCAGCGAGATCTTTGCCACAAGGATCTCGGTCGGCACCGGTTTCCAGGCGTACGACCTGTTCGGCTGAAAACGCAGGTGAGCGGGGTTCATCCCCGTTCAGGCGGCTACACAGAGTGCCCATCGCCGTACGCGGTGGGCACTTTGCGTCGTGCAACCCTTTCCCGAGTTTCTCCGTCTGACCCGACGGGGTGACGATGGTGCGGTGACGACCGCACTCGACCCTGAAAGCAGGGGGTAACCGACCGGACGAGACCTAGGAGTGACGTGTCCGCCGAGAGCACGCCGGAACCCGGCATACCGGGGCTGGGTGAGACCGGATCCCGCCGTGGCAAGGGCAGCCGCCGCAAGACCCGCAGCGCCCGCCACAAGGCCCTGCTCGTCACGGCCTGGACGGCCGCGGGCGTGGTCGTGCTGGGCGGCACCGGCGCCGGGTACGTCTACTTCAAGCTCAACGGCAACCTCAAGAGCGTCGACATCGACCAGGCCCTCGGCGCCGACCGGCCCATGAAGATCGACAACGGCTCCGAGAACATCCTGGTCCTCGGCTCGGACTCCCGCTCCGGCACCAACAAGAAGCTGGGCGGCGGCACCGACGACGGCAGCGCCCGCTCCGACACGGCGATGATCGTCCACGTCTACAAGGGCCACGAGAAGGCCAGCGTGGTCTCCATCCCGCGCGACACCCTCATCGACCGCCCCGCGTGCACCGACACCGACGGCACCAGGCATCCGGCCGCGTCCGGCGTGATGTTCAACGAGGCGTACTCCACCGGCGGCGCGGCCTGCACCGTCAAGACCGTCGAGTCGCTCACGGGCATCCGCATGGACCACTACCTGGAGGTCGACTTCGTCGGCTTCCAGAAGCTCATCGACGACCTCGGCGGGGTCCCGGTCACCACGACCAAGCGGATCGACGACCCGCAGAGCCACCTGAAGCTCAAGGCCGGCACCCACACCCTCGACGGGGAGCAGGCCCTCGGCCTGGTCCGCACCCGGCACGGCGTCGGCGACGGCTCCGACCTGGGCCGCATCCAGCTCCAGCAGGCGTTCGTCAAGGCGCTGATGGACCAGGTCAAGCACGTCGGCGTGTTCAGCAACCCCAAGAAGCTGTACGACCTCGCCGACACCGCCACCAAGGCCGTCACCACCGACTCCGACCTCGGCTCGGTCAACGCCCTCGCGGACTTCGCGAACGGCCTGGGGGGCATCAGCTCGTCCCACACGAAGATGGTCACGATGCCCGTGCAGTACGACCCGGCCGACCTCAACCGGGTCGTGGAGGACAAGGCGAAGGCCCAGCTGGTCTGGGACGCCCTGAAGAACGACCGACCGATCCCGGCGTCGGCGACCAAGGGCACGGCCACGGGTGAGGCCAAGGGCGTGGTGACTCCCTGAGCCCGCCCACCCGCGGGGAATAGACAACGACGCCCCCCGGTTTTGGGGGATGGCGCCAGTCCTGGCAGACTGGTACGTCGGCTCCGGTTCACGCTTTCGCAGCCCGCGACAGCGACCCGGCGCCCTCCCGGAATCTAGGAGACACCTTGAAGCGCGACATCCACCCCGCGTACGTCGAGACGCAGGTCAGCTGCACCTGCGGCGCGTCGTTCACCACCCGTAGCACCATCGAGTCCGGTACCGTCCGGGCCGAGGTCTGCTCCGAGTGCCACCCGTTCTACACGGGCAAGCAGAAGATCCTCGACACCGGTGGCCGTGTGGCCCGCTTCGAGGCCCGCTTCGGCAAGGCCGCCGGCTCCAAGAAGTAGCGAGCCCCAATGCGCCGGTCCACGGTCGCGCCCCCACCGGGGTGTGCCCGGGACCGGCGTTTTTGGTCGCCCGCCACCCCTCCCCCCGCAGTACAGGAGCCGAAAGATGTTCGAGGCCGTCGAGGAACTCGTCGCCGAGCACGCCGATCTGGAGAAGAAGCTCGCCGATCCGTCGGTCCACTCCGACCAGGCGAACGCGCGCAAGCTGAACAAGCGCTACGCCGAGCTGACCCCGATCGTCGCCACGTACCGCTCCTGGAAGCAGACCGGCGACGACATGGAGACCGCGCGCGAGCTCGCCGCCGACGATCCTGACTTCGCCGCAGAGGTCAAGGAGCTGGACAAGCAGCGCGAGGAGCTGACCGAGAAGCTGCGCTTCCTGCTCATCCCGCGCGACCCGAGTGACGACAAGGACGTCATTCTGGAGATCAAGGCCGGCGCCGGCGGCGACGAGTCCGCGCTGTTCGCCGGTGATCTGCTGCGCATGTACCTGCGCTACGCCGAGCGCGTCGGCTGGAAGACCGAGGTCATCGACGCCACCGAGTCCGAGCTGGGCGGCTACAAGGACGTCCAGGTCGCCGTGAAGGCCCGTGGGCAGCTCGAGCCCGGCCAGGGCGTGTGGGCCCGGCTGAAGTACGAGGGCGGTGTGCACCGCGTGCAGCGCGTGCCGGCCACCGAGTCCCAGGGCCGTATCCACACCTCCGCCGCCGGTGTGCTCGTCACCCCCGAGGCCGAGGAGGTCGACGTCGAGATCAACCCGAACGACCTTCGGATCGACGTCTACCGGTCCTCCGGCCCCGGCGGCCAGTCCGTCAACACGACCGACTCCGCGGTGCGCATCACGCACATCCCGACCGGAGTCGTCGCCTCCTGCCAGAACGAGAAGAGCCAGCTCCAGAACAAGGAGCAGGCGCTGCGGATCCTGCGCTCCAGGCTGCTCGCCGCGGCGCAGGAGGAGGCCGAGCGGGAGGCCGCCGACGCCCGTCGCAGCCAGGTCCGCACCGTCGACCGCTCCGAGAAGATCCGCACCTACAACTTCCCGGAGAACCGCATCTCCGACCACCGTGTCGGCTTCAAGGCGTACAACCTGGACCAGGTCCTGGACGGCGACCTCGACGCGGTGATCCAGGCCTGCGTCGACGCCGACTCGGCGGCGAAGCTGGCAGCTGCATAAGGCACGTACGAGTTACCCGGAGGACTTGCGTGAACCTGCTGCTCGCGGAGGTGGCCCAGGCCGCCCAGCGGCTGGCCGACGCCGGCGTGCCCTCGCCGCGCAACGACGCGGAGGAGCTCGCCGCGTTCGTGCACGGCGTGAAGCGGGGAGCGCTGCACTCCGTGAAGGACTCCGACTTCGACGCCCGCTACTGGGAGGTCATCGCCCGGCGTGAGCAGCGCGAGCCGCTGCAGCACATCACCGGGCGGGCCTACTTCCGGTACCTGGAGCTCCAGGTCGGCCCGGGTGTCTTCGTGCCCCGGCCGGAGACCGAGTCCGTGGTGGGCTGGGCCATAGACGCCGTGCGCGCCATGGACGTCGTCGAGCCCTGCATCGTCGACCTGTGCACCGGCTCGGGCGCCATCGCGCTCGCCCTCGCCCAGGAGGTCCCGCGCTCGCGCGTGCACGCCGTGGAGCTGTCCGACGACGCCCTGGTGTGGACCCGCAAGAACATGGCCGGGTCCAGGGTCGACCTGCGCCAGGGCGACGCCCTGGACGCCTTCCGCGACCTCGACGGACAGGTCGACCTGGTCATCTCCAACCCGCCGTACATCCCGCTCACCGAGTGGGAGTACGTCGCCCCGGAGGCCCGTGACTACGACCCGGATCTGGCGTTGTTCTCCGGCGAGGACGGCCTGGACCTCATCCGGGGCCTCGAACGCACCGCGCACCGGCTGCTGCGCCCCGGTGGTGTCGTCGTGATCGAGCACGCCGACACCCAGGGCGGCCAGGTGCCGTGGATCTTCACCGAGGAGCGGGGCTGGGCCGACGCGGCCGACCACCCCGACCTCAACAACCGCCCCCGGTTCGCGACCGCCCGCAGGGCGCTGCCGTGACCACCCCGACGGCAGTGATTTCCGAAGTCCCGCATTACGTGTACGAGGAGGCCCGCTAGACATGGCACGGCGATACGACACCAACGACGCGACCGACCGCGTGACGGGTCTGCGTGAAGCCGCGTCCGCGGTCCGCCGGGGCGAGCTGGTGGTGCTCCCGACCGACACGGTGTACGGCATCGGCGCCGACGCGTTCTCCTCCGAGGCCGTCGCCGACCTGCTCGCCGCCAAGGGCCGGGGCCGCAACATGCCCACCCCTGTCCTCATCGGCTCCCCGAACACCCTGCACGGCCTGGTCACGGACTTCTCCGAGCTGGCCTGGGAACTGGTCGACGCGTTCTGGCCGGGCGCCCTCACGCTCGTCGCGCGGCACCAGCCGTCCCTGCAGTGGGACCTCGGTGACACCCGTGGCACGGTCGCCGTCCGCATGCCGCTGCACCCGGTCGCCATCGAGCTGCTCACCGAGGTCGGCCCCATGGCCGTGTCCTCCGCGAACCTCACCGGCCACCCGGCGCCGGAGGACTGCGACGCCGCCCAGAACATGCTCGGCGACTCCGTCTCCGTCTACCTCGACGGCGGCCCCACCCCGGGCAACGTGCCCTCGTCCATCGTGGACGTCACCGGCCCGGTGCCGGTGCTGCTGCGCGAGGGCGCGATCTCCCCGGACGAGCTGCGGAAGGTCGTACCCGACCTCGAGGTGGCGAATTGACGGCCCCTGAGGCGGGGCGTGGCATAGGCAACGGGGAACGTGAGGCGGAACACACGACGACGTTCGGGTTTCCGCGGGACACCTTCCGCATCCTCCACGTCAGCACAGGCAACGTATGCCGCTCGCCGATCACCGAGCGGCTGACCCGCCATTTCGTGGCGGAGCGGCTCGGCGTACTCGGCGGCGGGCTGATCGTGGAGAGCGCGGGCACCTGGGGCCATGAGGGCGCGCCCATGGAGGCCAACGCGGAGACCGTGCTGGCCGAGTTCGGCGCGGACGCCTCCGGTTTCGTCGGCAGGGAGCTGCTCGACGAGCACGTGATCATGTCCGACCTGGTGCTCACGGCCACGCGGGACCACCGGGCACAGGTGATCTCGATGGGGCACTCGGCGGGGCTGCGGACCTTCACGCTGAAGGAGTTCACGCGTCTGGTCCGGGCGATAGATCCGGCCACGCTGCCGCCGCTGGAGGACGGCGTGGTCGCGCGGGCGCGGGCGCTGGTCCGTGCGGCCGCGGCTCTACGCGGGTGGCTGCTGGCCCCCACCGCCGAGGCGGACGAGGTGTACGACCCGTACGGGGCGCCGCTGCCGTTCTTCCGGTCGATCGGGGACGAGATACATGAGGCGCTGGATCCTGTGGTGACTGCGCTGACGGGCGTAACCGCGAGGATGTGACACCGAGCATCCCCCCGGGCCCGGGCCTACATTGGACCTACGTCACCGTCGACCGCCCGGGAGCCCGCCATGTCGGTCACCCCTACCCTCGAGACCGATGTCCTGCGGCGGCAGGACCCGGAGCTGGCCGAGATCCTGCACGGGGAGCTGGTGCGGCAGTCGACGACGCTGCAGCTGATCGCCGCCGAGAACTTCACCTCGCCGGCCGTCCTCGCCGCCCTCGGCTCGGCGCTCGCCAACAAGTACGCCGAGGGCTATCCCGGCGCCCGGTACCACGGCGGCTGCGAACTGGTCGACGTCGCCGAACGCCTCGCGGTCGAGCGGGCCAAGGCGCTCTTCGGCGCCCAGCACGCCAATGTCCAGCCCCACTCCGGCTCCTCGGCCGTCCTGGCCGCCTACGCCGCCCTGCTGCGCCCCGGAGACACCGTTCTCGCCCTCGGGCTGCCCTACGGCGGCCATCTCACCCACGGCTCGCCCGCGAACTTCTCCGGCCGCTGGTTCGACTTCGTCGGGTACGGCGTCGACGCCGAGAGTGGGCTCATCGACCACGACCAGGTGCGCCACCTGGCCCGCAACCACCGGCCCAAGGCCATCGTGTGCGGCTCGATCGCCTACCCCCGCCATCTCGACTACGCCTTCTTCCGTGAGGTCGCCGACGAGGTCGGGGCGTATCTGATCGCGGACGCCGCGCACCCGATCGGCCTGGTCGCCGGGGGTGCGGCGCCCAACCCGGTGCCGTACGCCGACGTGGTGTGCGCCACCACCCACAAGGTGCTGCGCGGCCCGCGCGGCGGGATGATCCTGTGCGGCGGCGAACTGGCCGAGCGGGTCGACCGGGCGGTGTTCCCCTTCACCCAGGGCGGCGCGCAGATGCACACCATCGCCGCCAAGGCCGTCGCGTTCGGGGAGGCGGCAACACCGGCGTTCGGCGTGTACACCCATCAGGTGGTCGCCAATGCGAGGGTTCTCGCGGCTCAGCTGGCCGCCGAGGGGCTGGCGGTCACCACCGGCGGCACGGACACCCATCTGATCACCACCGACCCGGCCCCGCTCGGCGTGGACGGGCGCGCCGCGCGCGGCCGGCTGGCCGCCGCCGGGTTCGTCCTGGACTGCTGTGTGCTGCCGCACGGCGACGGCCGCGGGCTGCGCCTGGGGACGGCCGCGGTGACCACACAGGGCATGGGGGAGGCGGAGATGGCCAAGATCGCCGCGCTGCTGGCCTCGGTCCTGCGGGGCGATACGGAACCGGCCGGGGCACGGGAGGAGGTGCGCGAGCTGACCGGCAGATTCCCGCCGTATCCCGGCTGAGCGGGGGTAGGCGCACAGCCGTACACCCCGGTGTGCGCCGATGTGCACAGCCGGACGTGCAACCATCGTCGCTACCCGGAAGTCCTCATCCGTATGCGTCGCTCGCTAGGGTGGTGGGCTGTGATGGCCAGCGAGACCTGTGGGGAAGCCCGTGCGTGAATACCTGCTGACGCTCTGCATCACGGCCGCGGTGACGTATCTGCTGACAGGGCCGGTACGGAAGTTCGCGATCGTGGCCGGAGCCATGCCGGAGATCCGGGCACGTGACGTGCACCGGGAGCCCACTCCGCGCCTCGGCGGGATCGCCATGTTCTTCGGCCTGTGCGCGGGTCTGCTGGTCGCGGACCACCTCACGAACCTCAACGAGGTCTTCGCCAGATCCAACGAGCCACGGGCGCTGCTCTCCGGGGCCGCGCTGATCTGGCTCATCGGTGTCCTGGACGACAAGTTCGAGATCGACGCGCTGATCAAGCTGGGCGGCCAGATGATCGCCGCGGGCGTCATGGTCATGCAGGGTCTGACGATCCTGTGGCTGCCCATCCCGGGCGTCGGCAACGTGGCGCTGACCCAGTGGCAGGGCACGCTGCTCACGGTCGCCCTGGTCGTCATCACGATCAACGCGGTGAACTTCGTGGACGGCCTGGACGGCCTGGCCGCGGGCATGGTGTGCATCGCGGCGACGGCGTTCTTCCTGTACTCGTACCGGATCTGGTACTCGTACGGCATCGAGGCCGCCGCTCCGGCGACCCTGTTCGCGGCGATCCTGATGGGCATGTGCCTGGGCTTCCTACCGCACAACATGCACCCGGCGCGGATCTTCATGGGCGACTCGGGCTCGATGCTGATCGGGCTGGTGCTGGCCGCGGGTGCGATCTCCATCACGGGGCAGGTCGACCCGGACGCGCTGGCCCTCTTCACGGGCTCGGAGAAGGCGGCGGTGCACCAGACGGTGCCCGTCTACATCCCGCTGCTGCTCCCGCTGACGATCATCGCCGTGCCGGCGGCGGACCTGGTGCTGGCCATCGTGCGCCGCACCTGGCGCGGCCAGTCCCCGTTCGCGGCCGACCGGGGCCATCTGCACCACCGGCTGCTGGAGATCGGCCACTCGCACAGCCGGGCCGTGCTGATCATGTACTTCTGGTCGGCGTTGATCGCCTTCGGCGCGCTGGCGTACTCGGTGAACTCGGCGTCGATGTGGATCGTGCTGGGCGTGGTCTTCCTCAGTGCGGTCGGCCTGGTCCTGCTCCTGCTGCCCCGCTTCACCCCGCGTGCCCCCAGGTGGGCGGAGCGCTTCGTGCCGCCCCGGTACCGCAGGCGGCGGGCGGTGCCCGCACTCGACGCCGAGGTACCGGCGGACGGCACGGTGCGCGAGTGCCACGGCGCCACCGGGATCCGGGACCAGGCACTGGTGCCGGACCGGGGTCCCGAGGCCGACGTCCGGTAGCCCGGGCGGGGTCCGAACTGGAAGCGGCTGCGGGCGTCCAGCCTCGTCATCAGGGTGTTGGCGATCCGGCGTGCGGTGCGCGGAGAGATGCCGAGCCGCTTGGGATCGTCTCGTCGGTGTGGCCCTCGTAGAGGAACTTCAGGGCCTGGCTCTCCTGCGGTGTGAGCCCGCGCTCGTCGGGCTCGGGCAGGGCGCTCAGCGGGGTCGCGGTGGCCCAGACGCTCTCGAAGAGGGCGTACAGCGCGGTCAGGGTGCCCTCTCCGGTGATGACCACGGCTCCGTCGCTGGAACTCTCCGCGTTGGCGGAGATCGCGGGAGGCGCTGAACAACATCGCGGCGGCACCGCACCGCCCCGTCGTCATCGTGCTCAACGACAACGGCCGCAGTTACGCGCCGACCGTCGGTGGTATCGCCGAGCACCTCGCGGCCCGCCGGGCCGGCGACCGGGACCCCGGACCGCCCGGCCTGTTCGAGAACCTGGGGCTGGCCCAGCTGGGTCCCGTCGACGGTCATGACGTCGAGGCCCTGGAGGAGGCGCTTCGGTGGGCCGTCACGCTGGGCCGTCGCGCTGGGCCGGCCGGTGGTCGTGCACTGCGTGACCCAGAAGGGACGCGGACACGCGGTCGTGGCCGTCTACGCCACCTTCCTCAACCGGGGCTTCGACCAGCTGCTCTCATGGACGTCGCGCTGCACCGCGCCCCGGTCACCTTCGTCCTGTACCGGGCCGGGGCCACCGGCGACGACGGCCCGTCCCACAACGGCATGTGGGACCTGTCCCTGTTCCAGCTCGTGCCCGGACTGCGGGTGGCCGCCCCGCGCGACGCCGAGACCCTGCGCCGCGCGCTGCGGGAGGCCGTCGCGGTCGACGCCGCGCCCACCGCGCTGCGCTTCCCGAAGGGCGCGGCGGCCGACCCCGTACCCGCCCTCGACACGGTCGCCGGCCTGGACGTGCTGCACCCCTCCGGTACGGACCCCGACGTGCTGCTGGTGTCCGTCGGACCGCTCGCTCCCGTCTGCCTGGCCGCCGCGGAGCTGCTGCGCGAGCGAGGGGTGGGCGTCACCGTGGTGGACCCGCGCTGGATCCAGCCGGTCGCACCCGCCCTGATCGACCTGGGGCTCGCGCACCGGGCGGTGGTCAGCGTCGAGGACAGCGGCCGGTGCCGGGCCGCCCTGGCCCAGGCGCTCGCGGACGCCGGCGCCCGCCGCCCGGTCCAGGTCATGGGCCTGCCGCAGCGGTTACTGGCCCAGGGCCGGCGCGAGGACATCCTGGCCCGCGCCGGTCTCACGGCCGACGGGATCCTGCACAAGGCCCTGAGCGCACTGGACCGCTCCCAGAGTCCGCGCTGTGGGAGGCGTCCCTCTTCGCGGAGCACGACTTCCACGACCTGAAGATCTCCGTGAAGCACAACGACCCGCTGGTGATGATCCGCGCCTACGAACTGCTGGCCGAGGCGTGCGACTACCCCCTGCACCTCGGCGTGACCGAGGCCGGCCCCGCCTTCCAGGGCACGGTGAAGCCGGCCGTGGCCTTCGGGGCCCTGCTCCGGCAGGGCATCGGCGACACGATCAGGGTGTCGCTGTCGGCGCCGCCGGTGGAGGAGGTCAAGGTCGGCCTCCAGATCCTGCGGGCGCTCGAGCTGCGCCCGCGCAAGCTGGAGATCGTCTCCTGCCCGTCGTGCGGCCGGGCCCAGGTGGACGTCCACCGCCTGGCCGAAGGGGTGACCGCCGCGCTGGAGGGCATGGACGTCCCGCTGCGGGTCGCCGTAATGGGATGTGTGGTCAACGGCCCGGGGGAGGCCCGGGAGGCGGACCTGGGTGTGGCCTCCGGAAACGGCAAGGGACAGATCTTCGTGCGGGGCGGGGTCGTACGGACCGTGCCCGAATCGAAGATCGCGGAGACCCTGATCGAGGAGGCTCTCAAGCTGGTCGGCAAGGTAAGAATCTGACTAGAGCATTGCCAAGTCGTGGGGGAGCAAAAGGTCTCAATACCAGACAAGCCACCTCGGTTTTTGCACAGACGCGCGCTGTCACTCTCATGTGTGACAGCGCGCACACCTACCAGGTAAAGACCTCATCAAATAGTTTGTGATACGGTTCACGAGAACCCCGGATAGAGCCGAAGGACCGAAGTGCGTCGGTCCATTGGCGTGAGGTCTCGATCACTCAGCCCGGGACTACGCTCGTCCATGACGACACCCTGCCCCCTGTGAAAGCGGAGTTGCCGCCATGCCGTCCAATGACGCCCGGATCCTGGCCCAGGCCGCCGTACCCACGGCTGTCGTCGGCGCGCTCGCCGCCGTCGTCAGTGGAGTGGTCGCGGGCGGCAAGGGAGCGATCGGGGCTGTCGTCGCGACGGTGGTCGTGTGCCTCTTCATGGGGTCCGGTCTCTACGTTCTGCAGCGCATCGCCAAATCGCTTCCGCAGCTGTTCCAGGGCATGGGCCTGATGCTCTACACGGCTCAGTTGCTGTTGTTGGTCGTCTTCGTCGCCGTGTTCAAGGACACGTCGCTGTTCAATCCCCGCGTCTTCGCCGTCGTTCTCGTGGTCACCACTCTGGCGTGGATCGTCGCGCAGACCCGTGCCCACATGAAGGCCAAGATCCTCTACGTCGAACCTGATGCCTCGTCGAAGGGCGACAAGCCCGAGAAGACAGGGCACTCGCGGTGAGAGGTAGGGCCGGGATAAAGGCACGCCAGAGATGCTGCTATCGTCCGGTGCCAACTGCGGCATCGCGGGCGCGGGCATCTGAGCTGACGCCTGCTCAATCGCGAGGCGAGATGCCCCACAGCCGCCCCCACATCCGTAACACCAGTCCCGTGCCGAACCGCGGCCCCGCGTCGCGCCGACACAACGAGGTTGCCGTACCTATGCTGCACGATGAAGGAGCCCGCGGTGAGTGCTGACCCGACGCAGGTGCTCGCCTTCGAGTCCGACTGTCACATCTTCTCCGGATGTGGATTCCCGGCTCCCGGCCTGCATTCCTTTGTCTTCAAGCCGCTCTTCACTGTCGGCGGGTTCGAGTTCAACAAGCCGATGCTGCTCGCCCTGCTGGGCACGGTCGCGATCGTCGCTTTCTTCTGGGCCGCGTTCGCCAGGCCCAAGCTCGTGCCGGGCAAGGTCCAGATGATCGGTGAGGCCGGGTACGACTTCGTGCGCCGCGGCATCGTCTACGAGACGCTGGGCAAGCGCGAGGGCGAGAAGTACGTGCCCCTCATGGTGTCGCTGTTCTTCTTCATCTGGATCATGAACCTGTGGTCCGTCATCCCGCTGGCACAGTTCCCCGTGACGTCCATGATCGCCTTCCCCGCGGGTCTGGCGGCCATCGTCTACATCCTGTGGATGTTCCTGACGTTCAAGAAGCACGGGTTCGTCGGCGGCCTGAAGAACATCACCGGTTACGACAAGTCGCTCGGCGCCGTACTGCCGGTGATCGTGATCATCGACTTCTTCTCGAACGTGCTGATCCGGCCCTTCACCCACGCGGTGCGACTCTTCGCGAACATGTTCGCCGGCCACCTGCTGCTGCTGACCTTCACCATCGGCAGCTGGTACCTGCTGAACGGGATCGGCATCATCTACGCTGGCGCCTCGTTCGTGATGACCATCCTGCTCACGGCGTTCGAGCTCTTCATCCAGGCTGTTCAGGCGTACGTCTTCGTGCTCCTCGCCTGCAACTACGTTCAGGGCGCTCTCGCCGAGCACCACTGAGCCTCCTCGCCCTCCCTGTCCAACCTGACTGACCGGTGGCCAACCCCCACCGGTACGCGTAAAGAAGAGAAGGAAGAACCGGCATGTCCGCTCTCCAGACCCTCGCCGCTGACGGCCTCTCCGGCAACCTCGGTTCGGTCGGCTACGGCCTCGCTGCGATCGGCCCCGGCATCGGCGTCGGCATCATCTTCGGTAACGGCACCCAGGCCCTCGCCCGCCAGCCCGAGGCTGCCGGTCTGATCCGCGCCAACCAGATCATGGGTTTCGCCTTCTGTGAGGCCCTGGCGCTGATCGGTATCGTCATGGGCTTCCTCTTCCGTAGCTGAAGCGCGCTTCGACGCAACTCCCTTAGACGGAAGGCACTGATGTGAACGCCCTGGTAACGCTGGCGGCGACAGAGGAGCAGAATCCTCTGATCCCCGAGATCCCAGAGCTTGTCATCGGCCTGATTGCTTTCGCCATCGTCTTCATCTTCCTCGCCAAGAAGCTCCTCCCGACCATCAACAAGGTTCTGGAAGAGCGTCGCGAGGCCATCGAGGGCGGTATCGAGAAGGCCGAGGCCGCGCAGACCGAGGCCCAGAGCGTCCTCGAGCAGTACAAGGCCCAGCTCGCCGAGGCCCGGCACGAGGCCGCGCGCCTGCGCCAGGAGGCGCAGGAGCAGGGTGCCGCCCTCATCGCCGAGATGCGGGCCGAGGGCCAGCGGCAGCGCGAGGAGATCGTCACCGCCGGTCACGCCCAGATCGAGGCCGACCGCAAGGCCGCCGCGGGCGCCCTGCGCCAGGACGTCGGCAAGCTCGCCACCGAACTGGCCGGCAAGCTCGTCGGTGAGTCCCTCGAGGACCACGCCCGGCAGAGCCGTGTGATCGACCGCTTCCTCGACGAGCTCGAGGAGAAGGCCGAGGCGACTCGATGAACGGAGCGAGCCGCGAGGCCCTGGCAGCCGCACGTGAGCGTCTCGACGCGCTGACGGACTCCACGTCCGTGGACGCCGTCCAGCTCGCCGACGAGCTGGCGGCCGTCACCGCGCTGCTCGACCGCGAGCCCAGCCTGCGTCGGGTCCTCACCGACCCGGCGCAGCCCGGTGAGGCCAAGGCCGAGCTGGTCCGGCGCCTCGTCGGCGGTCAGGTCGGCGAGACCACGCTCGACGTGGTGTCCGGCATGGTCCGTTCCCGCTGGTCGCAGTCGCGTGACCTGGTGGACTCGCTGGAGGAGCTGGCGAACATCGCCGACCTCACGGCGGCGGAGAAGACGGACACGCTCGACGACGTCGAGGACGAGCTGTTCCGGTTCGGCCGGATCGTCGCCTCGAACACCGAGCTGCGTGCAGCGCTCACCGACCGCTCCGCGAGCACCTCGGCCAAGATCGAGCTGCTGCACCGGCTCCTCGGCGGCCGGGCCAAGCCCGCCACCGAGCGTCTGGTGACGCGCCTCGTGACCGCGCCGCGTGGACGTAGCCTGGAAGCGGGACTGGAGTTCCTGTCCAAGCTCGCCGCGGAGCGCCGGGACCGCATGGTCGCCGTCGTCACCTCGGCGGTGCCCCTGAGCGACGGGCAGAAGCAGCGCCTCGGCGCCGCCCTGACCAAGCTCTACGGCCGCCGGATGCACCTCAACCTGGACGTCGACCCCGAGGTCGTCGGCGGGATCCGGGTGCAGGTCGGTGACGAGGTCATCAACGGTTCCCTCGCGGACCGGCTGGAGGACGCGGCCCGCCGCATGGCGAGCTAGCAGCACCTCGGCATTCGAGAAAAGCAGTACGTACTTACGGCCCTGGTTGGGCCGTGCAGAGGATTCCTGGGGGTCGCCCCCAGACCCCCACGAAAACTTCGGGCCCAACAAGGAGAGCAGGGAACCCAGATGGCGGAGCTCACGATCCGGCCGGAGGAGATCCGGGACGCGCTGGAGAACTTTGTCCAGTCGTACAAGCCGGACGCGGCCTCGCGCGAGGAGGTCGGTACGGTCACCGTTGCCGGCGACGGCATCGCGAAGGTCGAGGGCCTGCCCTCGGCCATGGCCAACGAACTGCTGAAGTTCGAGGACGGCACCCTCGGCCTCGCCCTCAACCTCGAGGAGCGCGAGATCGGTGCCATCGTCCTCGGTGAGTTCAGCGGCATCGAGGAGGGTCAGCCGGTCACGCGTACCGGCGAGGTCCTTTCCGTCGCGGTCGGTGAGGGCTACCTCGGCCGTGTCGTCGACCCGCTCGGCAACCCGATCGACGGCCTCGGCGAGATCGAGACGTCCGGTCGCCGTGCCCTCGAGCTGCAGGCCCCCACGGTCATGCAGCGCAAGTCGGTGCACGAGCCGATGGAGACGGGCTACAAGGCCGTCGACGCCATGACCCCGATCGGCCGTGGTCAGCGTCAGCTGATCATCGGTGACCGCCAGACCGGCAAGACCGCCCTGGCCGTCGACACGATCATCAACCAGCGCGACAACTGGCGCTCGGGCGACCCGAAGAAGCAGGTCCGCTGCATCTACGTCGCCATCGGCCAGAAGGGCTCCACCATCGCCGGCGTGCGCCGCGCGCTGGAGGAGAACGGCGCCCTGGAGTACACGACCATCGTCGCCGCCCCGGCGTCCGACCCGGCCGGCTTCAAGTACCTGGCGCCGTACACCGGTTCGGCCATCGGCCAGCAGTGGATGTACGAGGGCAAGCACGTCCTCATCATCTTCGACGACCTGTCGAAGCAGGCCGACGCCTACCGCGCCGTGTCCCTGCTGCTGCGCCGCCCGCCGGGCCGTGAGGCCTACCCGGGTGACGTCTTCTACCTGCACTCCCGTCTGCTGGAGCGCTGCGCCAAGCTCTCCGACGACATGGGCGCCGGCTCGATGACCGGTCTGCCGATCGTCGAGACCAAGGCCAACGACGTCTCGGCGTTCATCCCGACCAACGTCATCTCCATCACCGACGGCCAGTGCTTCCTGGAGTCGGACCTGTTCAACGCCGGTCAGCGTCCCGCGCTGAACGTCGGTATCTCCGTCTCCCGAGTCGGTGGTTCCGCGCAGCACAAGGCGATGCGCCAGGTCTCCGGCCGTCTCCGTGTGGACCTCGCCCAGTTCCGTGAGCTGGAGGCGTTCGCCGCCTTCGGTTCCGACCTGGACGCGGCCTCCAAGGCCCAGCTGGAGCGCGGTCAGCGCATGGTCGAGCTGCTGAAGCAGGACCAGTACCAGCCGATGTCCACCGAGGACCAGGTCGTCTCCGTCTGGGCCGGCACCAACGGCCGTATGGACGACGTTCCGGTCGTCGACGTCCGCCGCTTCGAGAAGGAGCTGCTGGACTACCTGCACCGCAAGGAGTCGGGCCTGCTCACCTCGATCCGCGAGGGCGCCAAGATGTCGAACGACACGATCCAGGCGATCGACGACGCCGTCGCGGAGTTCAAGAAGCAGTTCGAGACCTCGGACGGCAAGCTGCTCGGCGAGGACGTTCCTGCCGCTGCCGCCAAGTGACGTAAGGAAGGGACCTGACTCATGGGAGCCCAGCTCCGGGTCTACAAGCGTCGCATCCGATCCGTCAGCGCGACCAAGAAGATCACGAAGGCGATGGAGATGATCGCCGCCTCGCGCGTCGTCAAGGCGCAGCGCAAGGTGGCGGCCTCCACGCCGTACGCGACCGAGCTGACGCGCGCGGTCACGGCGGTCGGTACGGGTTCGAACACCAAGCACCCGCTCACCACGGAGGCGGAGAACCCGACCCGTGCCGCGGTCCTGCTCCTCACGAGCGACCGCGGTCTGGCCGGCGCCTTCAACTCCAACGCCATCAAGGCGGCGGAGCAGCTGACCGAGCGCCTGGAGCGCGAGGGCAAGCAGGTGGACACGTACATCGTCGGCCGCCGTGGTGTCGCCCACTACAACTTCCGTGAGCGCAAGATCTCGGAGTCGTGGACGGGCTTCACCGACGAGCCGTCGTACGCGGACGCCAAGAAGGTGGCGGAGCCTCTGATCGAGGCCATCGAGAAGGACACGGCCGAGGGTGGTGTGGACGAGCTCCACATCGTCTACACCGAGTTCGTCTCGATGATGACGCAGACCGCGCTCGACGCCCGGCTGCTGCCGCTGCGTCTCGAAGAGGTGGCAGAGGAGGCCGTCCCCAAGGGCGAGATCCTCCCGCTGTACGACTTCGAGCCCTCGGCGGAGGACGTCCTCGACGCCCTGCTGCCGCGCTACGTGGAGAGCCGCATCTACAACGCGCTGCTCCAGTCGGCCGCTTCGAAGCACGCCGCCACGCGGCGCGCGATGAAGTCGGCCACCGACAACGCGGGCGAGCTGATCAACACGCTCTCCCGTCTTGCCAACGCGGCCCGCCAGGCCGAAATCACCCAGGAAATCAGCGAGATCGTCGGTGGCGCGAGCGCCCTGGCCGACGCGACCGCGGGGAGTGACCGATAATGACCACCACTGTTGAGACCGCGACGGCTACGGGCCGCGTCGCCCGGGTCATCGGCCCGGTCGTCGACGTGGAGTTCCCCGTCGACGCGATGCCGGAGATCTACAACGCCCTGCACGTCGAGGTCGCCGACCCGGCGAACGAGGGCGCGAAGAAGACGCTGACCCTGGAGGTCGCCCAGCACCTGGGTGACGGCCTGGTCCGCACCATCTCCATGCAGCCCACCGACGGTCTGGTCCGCCAGGCCCCGGTGACGGACACCGGCTCCGCCATCTCCGTCCCGGTCGGCGACTTCACCAAGGGCAAGGTGTTCAACACCCTCGGTGAGGTGCTGAACGTCGACGAGCAGTACGACGGTGAGCGCTGGCCGATCCACCGCAAGGCCCCGAACTTCGACGAGCTCGAGTCGAAGACCGAGATGTTCGAGACCGGCGTCAAGGTCATCGACCTGCTGACCCCGTACGTCAAGGGCGGCAAGATCGGTCTGTTCGGCGGCGCCGGCGTCGGCAAGACGGTGCTCATCCAGGAGATGATCTACCGTGTCGCCAACAACCACGACGGTGTCTCCGTGTTCGCCGGTGTCGGTGAGCGCACCCGTGAGGGCAACGACCTCATCGAGGAGATGACCGACTCGGGCGTCATCGACAAGACCGCGCTGGTCTTCGGTCAGATGGACGAGCCCCCGGGCACCCGTCTGCGCGTCGCGCTGGCCGGCCTCACCATGGCCGAGTACTTCCGTGACGTCCAGAAGCAGGACGTGCTGTTCTTCATCGACAACATCTTCCGCTTCACCCAGGCCGGTTCCGAGGTCTCCACGCTGCTCGGCCGTATGCCCTCCGCGGTGGGTTACCAGCCGAACCTGGCCGACGAGATGGGTCTCCTCCAGGAGCGCATCACCTCGACCCGTGGTCACTCGATCACCTCGATGCAGGCGATCTACGTCCCCGCGGACGACCTGACCGACCCGGCCCCGGCCACCACCTTCGCCCACCTCGACGCGACGACGGTTCTCTCCCGTCCGATCTCCGAGAAGGGCATCTACCCGGCCGTGGACCCGCTGGACTCCACGTCCCGGATCCTGGACCCGCGCTACATCGCTGCGGATCACTACAACGCGGCCATGCGCGTGAAGACGATCCTGCAGAAGTACAAGGACCTCCAGGACATCATCGCGATCCTCGGTATCGACGAGCTGGGCGAGGAGGACAAGCTCGTCGTCCACCGTGCCCGTCGTGTGGAGCGCTTCCTGTCCCAGAACACCCACGTCGCCAAGCAGTTCACCGGCGTGGACGGCTCGGACGTGCCGCTCGACGAGTCGATCGCCGCGTTCAACGCGATCTGCGACGGTGAGTACGACCACTTCCCCGAGCAGGCGTTCTTCATGTGCGGTGGCCTCGAGGACCTCAAGGCCAACGCCAAGGAGCTGGGCGTCTCCTGAGCCTCGTGCTCATCTGAGAGGGGCGGGGACGCACCCCTTCCGGGGTGTGTCCGGCCCCTCTCTCCACGCCTACTAGAATTGACCCCAACACCCGGCACTACCGCCGGGTGGTGACCCGAGGAGCCACCCTTGGCTGCTGAGCTGCACGTCGAGCTGGTCGCCGCCGACCGCCAGGTCTGGTCCGGCGAGGCCACCCTGGTCGTCGCGCGCACCACGTCCGGCGACATCGGCGTCATGCCCGGTCACCAGCCGCTGCTCGGTGTGCTGGAGTCGGGCCCGGTGACCATCCGTACGAGTGATGGTGGAACGGTCGTCGCCGCGGTGCACGGCGGTTTCATCTCGTTCGCCGACAACAAGCTGTCGCTGCTGGCCGAGATCGCCGAGCTGTCGGACGAGATCGATGTCCAGCGCGCGGAGCGCGAGCTCGAGCGCGCGAAGGCGGAGGACGACGCCGAGGCCGAGCGTCGTGCGGATGTCCGCCTGCGGGCGGCGACCGCGGCGCGCTGATCCAGCGCGCGGTATGACGTCACTCAGCCGCGGCCGGCCCGGAGCAATCCGGTGCCGGTCGCGGCTGAGGCAGATGTGGGTGTTTTTTCCTTTTCATTACCCAGTTTCATCGCCTAGGAGACGAGGAGGTCGGTGCCGATGGTCCTCGCTCTGACTGTGTGCGGAATCGTGATCGCGCTCGTGGTGGTGGGACTGTTCCTGTTCGGACTGCGCCGCAGACTGATCCAGCGCTCCGGCGGCACCTTCGACTGCTCGCTGCGCTGGGACGTGCCCGAGAAAACGGACACCAGCGGCAAGGGCTGGAGCTACGGCGTCGCCCGCTACAACGGCGACCGCATCGAGTGGTACCGCGTCTTCTCCTACGCACCCCGTCCGCGCCGCACCCTGGAGCGCGCCGCCATCGAGGTGGCCGGGCGCCGGCTGCCCGAGGGCGAGGAGGAGCTGGCGCTGCTCTCCGACGCGGTGGTCCTCGCCTGTACCCACCGGGGCACGCGCCTCGAACTCGCGATGAGCGAAGACGCGCTGACCGGTTTCCTCGCGTGGCTGGAGGCAGCCCCGCCCGGTCAGCGCGTCAATGTTGCCTGACGGTCTTACAGGTTGTTGCTGATGGCGCTCACCAGCTCGCCGTTGCTGGTGTCACCGCTGAACTCCCAGAAGAACGCGCCGCCGAGGCCCTGGTTCTTGGCCCACGCCATCTTCGTCGCGATGGTGGCGGGGGTGTCGTACGACCACCAGTTGCTGCCGCAGTGCGCGTACGCCGTACCCGCGACGGTGCCGGTCGCCGGGCAGGACGTCTTCAGCACCTTGTAGTCCTCGATGCCCTGCTCGTACGTGCCGGCCGCCGGGCCCGTGGCCGTGCCGCCCGGGGCGTCCTGCGTCACGCCGGTCCAGCCGCGGCCGTAGAAGCCGATGCCGATGAGCAGCTTGCTCGCGGGGACACCGATCGCCTTGTACTTGGCCATCGCGTCGGCGGTGGTGAAGCCCGCCTTCGGGATGCCGCTGTACGAGGTGAGCGGGGAGTGCGGGGCCGTCGGGCCCTGGGCGTCCCAGGCGCCGAAGAAGTCGTACGTCATCACGTTGTACCAGTCGACGTACTGGGCGGCGCCCGCGTAGTCGGCGGCCTCGATCTTGCCGCCGGAGGAACCGTCGGCGGTGACGGCCGAGGTGACCAGGTTGTTCGAGCCGAACTTGGCGCGGAGCGCGGCCATCAGGTTCTTGTAGGCCGCGGCCCCGCTGGTGTCGCAGCTCAGGCCGCAGGCGTTCGGGTACTCCCAGTCGATGTCGATGCCGTCGAAGACGTCGGCCCAGCGCGGGTCCTCGACCAGGTCGTAGCAGGACTGCGCGAACGCGGCCGGGTTCTTCGCGGCCTCACCGAAGCCGCCGGACCAGGTCCAGCCGCCGAACGACCACAGCACCTTGATGTTCGGGTACTTCGCCTTCAGCTCGCGCAGCTGGTTGAAGTTGCCGCGTAGCGGCTGGTCCCAGGTGTCCGCGGCGCCGCTGACCGACTGGTCGGCGGTGAACGCCTTGTCGTAGTCGGCGTAGGAGTCGCCGATCGCGCACTTGCCGCCGGTGACGTTGCCGAAGGCGTAGTTGATGTGCGTGATCTTCGACGCGGAACCGGACGTCACCAGGTTCTTGACGTTGTAGTTGCGGCCGTAGATGCCCCACTCGGTGAAGTAGCCGAGCTTGACCTTGTCGCCGGTGGGCGGGGGAGTGGTGCCGCCGCCGGTGGTGTGCACGGCGACCGCGCCGCTGACCGGACCGGTCTGGTCGGCGCTGTCGCGGGCCTGCACGGTGTAGGAGTAGTCGGTACCGGCGGTGAGGCCGGAGTCCGTGTACGACGTCGTCGTCACGGTGCCGACGACCTTGCCGTCGCGGAGCACGTCGTAGTTCTTGACGCCCTTGTCGTCGGTGGCCGCGCTCCAGCTGAGCTTCACCGAGGTGTCGGTGACCGAGGAGGCGGTCGGGGTGCCGGGCGCGGAGGGGGCCGCGTCGCCGGGGACCGTGGTGCCGTCACAACTGTCGCCGTTGAGCTTGCAGTTGGACGGGGAGCCGGAACCGGCGCCGTTGAAGCCGAAGGAGACGGAGGCACCGGGGGCCAGGGTGCCGTTGTACGACTTGTTCTTGGCGGTCCAGTGGGTACCGGAGTTGGTGACGTCGGCGTCCCACGCGGAGGTGACCGACGTACCGGAGGGGAAGTCCCACTCGACGGTCCACGAACTGATACTGCTGGTACCGGTGTTCTTGATGGTCCACTGACCGCCGAAGCCGGTTCCCCAGTCGCTGGTCTTGGCGTAGGTGGCGGTAGCCGACGAGGAATCTGCCGCGGCCTGGGCGGGGCTCGCGAGACCGGCCAGGCCGGCCAGGGGGAGCAACAGGGACGCGAACCCTGCCGCGGCTCTGTGTCTGAAGCGCATGCTGCGCCTCCCTCTCGGGGGTGTCAGGGGCATGACTGAGCCTTCACGCCCACGGTGCCGCGAGAATAGAAAGGTCTGGACCACAGGTCAATAGGTCTGGACCACTTGCCCGGCAGGCCCGCTAGATCCCCAACTCTTGTGCCAGTACGGCCGCTTGGACCCGGCTGCGCAGCGCCAGCTTCGCCAGCAGACGGCTGACGTGCGTCTTGACCGTGCCCTCCGCCATCTCCAGCCGCGCCGCGACCTCGGCGTTGGACAGCCCCTCGCCGATGCACGACAGCACCTCGCGCTCACGCCGGGTGAGACCGTCCAGCACGGATGGATCGGCCGTCGTCTCACGCACCGGCTTCGCCGCGAACTCGGCGATCAGCCGCCGGGTGACGGCCGGCGCGACGATCCCCTCGCCACGGGCCACCGTCCGCACGGCCTCCAGCAGAGCCCGCGCCTCGGTGTTCTTCAGCAGAAATCCGGCCGCCCCCGCCCGCAGCGCCCCGAACACGTACTCGTCGAGGTCGAAGGTGGTCAGCACCAGGACGTCCGCAGTCCCCTCCGTGACGATCTGCCGGGTCGCCGACACCCCGTCCAGAAGCGGCATCTGAACGTCCATCAGCACCACGTCCGGCCGCAGCTCCCGGGCCAGTTCGACCGCCCGCTGCCCGTCCGCCGCCTCCCCGGCCACCTCGATGTCGGGCGCGCTGCCCAGGATGAGGACCAGACCGGCGCGGACGGCGGACTGGTCCTCGGCGACGAGTACCCGGACGGCACGGTTCATGCGGGGTCTCCTTCGGTGAGCGGAAGAGCGGCGCGCACGGCCCAGCGGCCGCCCTCGGGCCCGGCCTCGAAGCTGCCGCCGAGCAGCGCGGCCCGCTCCCGCATCCCGGTGAGGCCGGAGCCTGAGCCGGGGGCGCGGGGGTGGTCTCCGGGCCGGTACGGGCTGGTCACCCGCACCTGAAGGGTGCCGTCCTCCTGCCGCAGGGCGACATGGACGCGCCCCTTCGCCGCGTGCTTCAGGGCGTTGGTCAGCGACTCCTGCACGATCCGGTAGACGGCCAGCTCGACCGGCACGGGCACGCTGTCGTGGCCGGCGTCCAGGGTCACCTCCAGACCGTTCGAGCGGGCACCGTCGACCAGGGCGCCGAGGCCGTCGAGTGTGGGCGACGCGGCGGGCTCCCGGTCACCGGAGCCGTCCCGCAGGATCCCGATCAGCCGTCGCATCTCGGCCAGACCGTCGACGCTGTTCTCCCGGATGACCGCCAGCGCGTCCATGGAGGTCTTCGGGTCGTCCAGGGAGAGCGCGGCGGTGGAGTGGATGGCGATCGCCGACAGGTGGTTGGCCACCATGTCGTGCAACTCCCGTGCGAACCGGGCCCGTTCGGCGGTGACCGCCTGGGTGCGGTCCATCTCGGCCAGCAGCGCGGTCTGTTCGGCGCGCAGCCGGGCCGCCTCGGCCGCGTCGCGGTGGTTGCGGACCACCCAGCCCGTGGAGGCGGGCGCGAACGTGACCACGCCGACGCCCACACCGATCAGCAGCCCCTGCGGGTCGCGCCAGAGGGCGGCGGGCACGACTGCGCCGAGGACCGTCAGCATCCCGGTGATCCAGGGGATCCGGCGGGCGGCGGCGGGGCTGCCGTACAGGACGGCCGCGTACACCAGGTCGGTGTACAGCACGATCGTGACGATGCTGCCGAGGGTCACCGTGTCCAGGGTCAGCGCGACGGTGCCGGCCAACAGGCCGGCGCGGGGCCGGATCCGGCGCAGCGGCTCACAGGCGGCGGTCAGCGCGAGCGGCACCAGCGGGGCCCAGGGTGCGCGCCACAGCACGAGGCTGTCCCCCGCCACACGCGGGTGGATCCCGAGCACCCACAGCAACACCCCGCCGAGCAGTCCGCCCACGGCGATGCGCAGGTCGTCGCGGTGCGGGCGGGGGAGTGCGAGGGGCATGAACACCATCCAACACGGCCCGGGGCCGCCGCGCCTGCCCCTCGGGAAGGGTCCCGAACTGCAACTTTCGATTACGGCGAGTTCGCCCGCGGCGACGATGAACGTCGGCTGGGCCGACGGCAGCCTGGAAGGGTGAGCGAAGGGGGAGAACCGTGATCGTCGGGTTGATCGTCGCCTGTGAGGTGGCCTTCTGGGTGCTGCTGGCCGCCGGGCTGGCCTTCCGCTACCTGTGGCGCATGCCCCGCACGGGCCTCGCGCTGCTGCTGTGCGAGCCGCTGCTGGAGGTGGTGCTGTTCGTGGTCACCGCCGTCGACCTCAAGAACGGCGCGGAACCCGACTGGCGGCACGGCCTCGCCGCCGTCTACATCGGCTTCACCGTCGGCCTCGGCCACTCCACGATCAGGTGGGCGGACGCCCGCGTCGCCCACCGCTTCGCCGGCGGCCCGCCGCCCGTGCAGCCCCCGAAGTACGGCACGGCCCGCGCCGTCCACGAGTGGAAGGTCGCGGGCCGCTGGATCCTGGCCGCGATCGTCGCCCTCGCCCTGCTGCAGGGCGCTGTCTGGTACGTCGGCGGCGACGGCGACACCGGCTCGCTGCGGGCGTGGCAGCTGAGGATGGTGTGGGTGATCGGGATCAACGTGGTGATCGCCGCGAGCTACACGCTGTTCCCCAAAGGGGAGCGCTAACGCTCCCCACCCGGCACCCACAGCACGTCCCCGGTCTCCTTGTTGGCGATCCGGGCCAGGATGAACAGCAGGTCGGACAGACGGTTGAGGTAGGTGGCCGTGAGCGGGTTCATGATCTCGCCGTGCACCTCCAGGGCCGCCCAGGTCGAGCGCTCGGCGCGGCGGACCACCGTGCACGCCTGGTGCAGCAGGGCCGCGCCGGGGGTGCCGCCGGGGAGGATGAAGGAGCGCAGCTTCTCCAGCCGCTCGTTGAAGCGGTCGCAGTCCGCCTCCAGCCGGTCGACGTAGAACTGCTCGACCCTGAGCGGCGGGAACTCCGGGTTCTCCGCCACCGGCGTCGACAGGTCCGCGCCCACGTCGAACAGGTCGTTCTGGACGCGGGTGAGGACCTTGACGACCTCCTCGTCCAGACCGCCCAGCGCGATCGCGGTGCCGATCACCGCGTTGGCCTCGTTGGCGTCGGCGTACGCCGAGATCCTGAGGTCGGTCTTGGCGACCCGGCTCATGTCACCGAGGGCGGTGGTGCCCTTGTCGCCGGTCCTGGTGTAGATGCGCGTCAGATTGACCATGTGACCAGCGTAGTTACGCACCCGCCGTCCGGAACACGCGTGTGCCCACTGTCACGGCGAGCCCCGCGAAGCCGACCGCGACGAGCACGCCGTACAGCATGTGCGCACTCGTGTACTGGCCGACGTACGCGTCGCGCACCGCGTCCACCAGATAGCGGAACGGGACGAAGTGCGAGAGCACGTCCAGCCAGGTGGGCGCGAGCGTCATCGGGAGCATCAGGCCGGACAGCAGCATCGACGGCATCGACAGCGCGTTGATCAGCGGACCGAACTCCTGCGGGGTGCGGACCCGCATGCCCAGCGCGTACGACAGCGAGGCCAGCGAGAGCGTGAGCAGGGCGACGAACCCGAAGCCGATGAGGATGCCCGGCAGGGGTGCGCGCAGGCCCATCACCACCGCGGCGAGCACCAGCAGCACCGCCTGGAAGACGAAGACCGTGGCGTCGCGCAGCACCCGGCCGAGGAGCAGGGCGAGCCGGCTGACGGGCGTCACACGCATCCGCTCGACCACGCCCTGGGCGTTCTCCAAGATGATCGTGAAGCCCGCGAACAGTGCCCCGAACAGCCCGAGTTGGAGGAGCAGCCCGGGCACGAGCACCTGCCAGGAGCTGCCCTTCCCGCCGAGCGGCAGTTCGGTGAGGAGCGGGCCGAAGAAGAGGAGATAGAGGAGCGGGGTCAGCACGCCGAAGAGCAGCGCGAAGCGGGAGCGCAGGGACTGGCGGAGGTAACGGCCGTAGACGAGGCCGGTGTCGTGAAGAAGCATCTCTCTGATTCCGATAGCGGTCCGACGTGAACGGTCCTATACGGCGACGGGGGTGGTGTCGGCCGGGACGGGCCCGCGGCCGGTGATGGCGAGGAAGGTGTCCTGGAGGGTGGCGTCGATCGAGCCGCCGTGCGCCAGCTTGAGCGCGCTCGGCGTGCCGTCGGCCGCGACGACGCCCCGGTCGACGACGACCAGCCGGTCGGCGAGGGCGTCGGCCTCGTCCAGGTAGTGGGTGGTCAGGAAGACCGTGGTGCCGTGCTCGTCGCGCAGCCGGCGGACCAGGTCCCACAGGTCGGCCCGGCTGCCCGGGTCGAGTCCGGTCGTCGGCTCGTCCAGGAACAGCACCTTCGGGCGGTGGGTGAGCGCCATCGCGATGTCGAGCCGGCGCCGCTGTCCGCCGGAGAGGGCGCCCGTCCTCCGGCCGAGCAGTCCGGTGAGGTCGAGCTCCCGGGCGAGTTCCGCGGTGCGCTCGACGGCCTCGGCCTTCGACAGGCGGTACATCCGGGCCTGGGTGACCAGCTCCTCCCGGACGGTGATCTGCGGGTCCACCCCGCCGGACTGGGCTACGTAGCCCGAGGCCCGGCGCACCCCGGCCGGGTCGGTCGCCAGGTCGCACCCGGCGACGGTGGCCGCGCCGCCGGTGGGCTTCAGCAGGGTGGTGAGCATCCGCAGGGTGGTCGTCTTGCCGGCGCCGTTGGGTCCGAGGAAGCCGAGGATCTCGCCTTCGCGGACGGTGAGGTCGACGCATCGCACGGCCTCCACGGGGCCGGATTTCGTCTGGAAGGTGCGGGCCAGTCCGGCCGCGCTGATGACTGCTGCCATGTCCACAGAAAAACAGAGTCCCTGAAATTTTGCAATGACTCCAAGTTTTCAGTGGACCCAGCAAAGTTAGGATGCGGACATGGCTGAGGGGCTCAGGGAGCGGAAGAAACGGCAGACCAGGCAGTACATCTCGGATGTCGCCACGGGTCTGTTCGTCGAGCGAGGCTTCGACGCGGTCACGGTCGCGGAGATCGCCGAGGCCGCGAACGTCTCCGTCAACACCGTCTACAACTACTTCCCGGCGAAGGAGGACCTCTTCTTCGACCGCTCCGCCGGCATGGTCGACCGGCTCGCCCGCTGGGTGCGGGGCCGCCCCGCCGGCGAGTCCGCGGCCGGCGCGGTCCTGCGCGAGCTGCGCGAGGAGGTCGAGGCGGTCTCGCCCCGGGTCGGTCTGATCCCCGGGTACGCGAGCTTCATGCGGGTCATCGAGGAGGCCCCCGTGCTGCGGTCCCGGCTGTGGGCCATCGCCCAGGAGGTCCAGGCCAACCTGGAACTGGCGCTGCGCGAGGAGACCGGCGCGGCCGACGACGACGAACTGCCCACCCTGATGGCGGGTCAGATCGGCTGGGTGCACAGTACGGTCATGTCGGTCATCTCGCGCGAGATGGTCAAGGGGCGCGAACCGTGCGAAGTGTCACGAGAGGCGCTCGTCCTCCTCGACGACATCGAGGACCTGTTGAGCGAAAAGGTCCTCAACTACGCCGTCCGTGGCCCGTCCTGACCCCTGCCGGTGTGATGTCCGTCAATTGAGACGTGACGCGCGTTACTTACCGGTCACACAGCGGCTCCGGAGCGCTATGGTCCGCCGAAGAGCCAGACGTCAACAGCGTTGAGGGAGTCGGAGTGGCACGGAAGCTCGCCGTCATCGGGGCCGGTCTCATGGGATCCGGCATCGCCCAGGTCGCCGCACAGGCGGGCTGGGACGTCGTCCTGCGCGACGTCACCGACGAGGCACTGAAGCGTGGCACCGACGGCATCAAGGCCTCGTACGACAAGTTCGTCGGCAAGGGCAAGCTGGAGGCGCGGGACGCCGAGGCCGCCCTCGCCCGCATCACCGCCACCACCGACCTGGACGCCGCCGCCGACGTGGACATCGTCGTGGAGGCCGTCTTCGAGAAGCTGGAGGTCAAGCACGAGATCTTCTGCGCGCTCGACAAGATCGTGCGCCCGGAGACCGTGCTCGCCTCCAACACCTCCGCCATCCCGATCACCAAGATCGCGGCGGCCACCGAGCACCCCGAGCGGGTCGTCGGTGTGCACTTCTTCTCGCCGGTGCCGATGATGCAGCTCGTCGAGCTCGTCCGCGGCTACAAGACCAGCGACGAAACCCTCGCCACCGCGCGGGAGTTCGCCGAGTCCGTCGGCAAGACCTGCATCGTCGTCAACCGCGATGTCGCCGGGTTCGTGACCACCCGGCTCATCTCCGCCCTCGTCGTCGAGGCGACCAAGCTCTACGAGTCCGGCGTCGCGACGGCCGAGGACATCGACCTCGCCTGCAAGCTGGGCTTCGGTCACGCCATGGGCCCGCTGGCCACCGCGGACCTGACCGGTGTGGACATCCTGCTGCACGCCACCAGCAACATCTACACCGAGTCCCAGGACGAGAAGTTCGCCCCGCCGGAGCTGATGCGCCGGATGGTGGACGCCGGTGACATCGGGCGCAAGAGCGGGCAGGGCTTCTACAAGTACTGACCCGTGCACGACCGGACGCACACCCCGGGAGCGTCACTCCCGGGGGTGAATTCGGTATCGGTTCGCTTACAAGCAGCAACCGCTCTGCCACCCAGGCAGTCAGACGTTGCACAGCACCAGCACCAACACCGTCACGGAGTACGCCACACCGCACTCAACGGGGAGCGCATATGCACATCAGGGGCGACCACGCCGAGCTGGTCGTCGGGGGCCGCCTCGACGTCCGCAGCGCGGCGGACGCCCGTACGGCCCTGCACTCGGCCGTCGACACCGGAGTCGGCGACCTGGTGCTCGACCTGTCCGAACTGGACTCCTGGGACGCCACCGGACTCGGGGTGATCATGGGTGCCCACCGGCGGGCCGGCCGCTGCGGGCGCCGTCTGGTGCTGCGCGGCGTCCCGCCGCAGATGCAGCGCCTGCTGGTGGCCACCCGGCTGCACCGCATCCTCGCCATCGAGGGCGGCATCGGGGTGGAGTCGCTGCCCCGCGTGTGACGCGCCCAGGGTGAACACCCCGATCGGGTGTGAACCGGGCGACGGGGGAGACCCGGACGCAGCTGCCGAAGCACGGCCGTCGAGGGCAATCCTCACCGGACTGTGATGCTTCGGACCGCGCGGCACCCCGCCCTGTCGTAGATACTGTGCGAAGGTTTAGGGTTCGGTCGCCCGCTGCCTCGCAACCCTCGATCGAGCGGGCCCGGACCAGAAGCGACAGCGCTGTGTGCAGCAAGGCCGGGAGGGGCCGATACGTCAGGGCACACGACGCTTTATGGGGGCTTGAACCTATGGACCCGATCACTCCGGGACCCGGGGAGCACGGCCAGGCTCCGAGCCGCCGCCCGCCCCGGGAATCCCTCACCTCCGACTTCGGCCAGAGCACGCCCGCGCTCGCCCGTACGGCGCAGCTGGTCTCCGGCGACTTCCTGCTGACGGTCAATCCGGTCGACGGCAGCGAGATAGAACCGTGCCCGCCGCACGAGCGGCCGGGCCGGCCGCGCAAGCGCACCGCCGCCGAGCGCGCCGAGACCGAGCGCGCCGCCCGGCCGCCCGTGCCGCCGGGTCCGGCGCAGCCCACGCTCGCCCTCCTCGAGCGCCAGGACGACCGCGAACGCCTGGTCCGCCTCCTGGCCCGCGGCCGCTCCGTGCGCCTCACCGGCCCCGCCGGCTCCGGCCGCACCGCCCTGCTCGACCTGGTCGCCGAGGACTGCCTGGACCTCGCCCCCGACGGCGTGATCCACCTCACCGGCTTCCACCGCACGGCCACCGACCTCCTGTACGACCTCTTCCACGCCGTCTACGACGCCCCCCTGTACCGGCCCGAACGGGGCCTGTTGCTCGAACTGGTCGCCGAGATCGGTGCGGTCGTGGTCGTGGACGACCTGGAGTTCGGCGGCGCCGCCCTGGACGAACTGCTCGCCGCCACCCCCGAGTGCGCCTTCCTGCTCGGCGCCACCCCGGACGTCCCCGCGCCCACCGCCGACTCCGACGTCGAGGAGGTCTTCCTCGCCGGCCTGGACCGCGCGGCCGGCGTGGAGATCCTGGAGCGCGCCGTCGGCCGGGTCCTCGCCGAGGAGGAGGCCAACTGGGCCGGCGACCTGTGGTTCGAGTCCGAGGGCCTGCCGCTGCGGTTCGTCCAGGCCGGCGCCCTGCTCCGGCAGCGCGACCAACTGCGCGCCAGCACCGGCGCGGTGGACGAGTACGGCGTCTTCGAGGACGTACGCATCCCCGTCGAGGCACCCCTGGACGCGGTGGAGACGGATGACGTCCCGCTGCCGTCCCTCGGCGAGGCCGCCGCGCCCGCGCCGCTGCTCGCCTCCCGGCTCAGCGCCTCCGCCCGCGCCACCCTCCGCTTCGCCGTCGCCCTCGGCGGCGAGGTGCCGCACCAGGCGCACCTGCCCGCGCTGGTCGGCGACACCCACGCGGACGCCGCGCTCGGTGAACTCGCGAGCTGCGGACTTGTCTCCCCGGTCGGCTCCCGCTACCGCCTCGCGGCCGGTGTGCCGGCCCAGCTGGAGGCCGCCGGCTACGCCGCCGACGCCCCCGCCCAGGCCCTCGCCGCCGCCGAGCACTACGCCTGGTGGGCCGGGCACCCCTCGGTCACGCCCGAGCGGGTGTCCGCCGAGGCCGACGCGCTCCTCGCCGCGCTCGCGGTCGTGGTGCCGGACACCGTGCCTCCGGTCGAGGGCGAGGAGAGCGTCGCGGTACGGCTCGCCCGTACGGCCGCGCCCGCCTTCGCCGCCGGGCTGCACTGGAGCGCCTGGGAACGGGCGCTGCGGTCCGGTGCCGAGGCCTCCCGGCTCTCCGGTGAGGTGTCCGAACAAGCCTGGTTCCACCACGAGTTGGGCATCCTCGCGCTCTGCGGCGGACAGCTCGACCGGGCCCGCGCCGAGCTGGAGTCCTCGGGCGGCCTGCGTGCGGCGCTCGCCGACAAGCGGGGCACCGTCGCCGGGCGCCGGGCCCTGGCCCTGGTCGCCGACCTCGCCGGCGACGTGCCCGGGCCGATGGCGGGCGAGGAGATACCGGACGCCCGCCACGAGGAGTCGGCGTCGCCTCCCGGCGGGGTCCCGGCGCCCTACCCGCCGCCGTACGGCCGCGCCGACGACGCCCTGGTCACCCACCAGCCCCCGGCCCTCAAGCCGCTGGGCGGCATCCGCCGGCTGGCCCGCCGCAACATGGTCGCGGCCGGCTCCGGCGCCCTGCTCGCCGCCGTCCTCGGCACGGTCGTCACGCTCGGCATGACGTCCCACGAGAGCGCGGACAAGAACCCGGCCGGTCAGGTCGGCGTCAATCCGTCCGCGAGCCAGGGACTGGACGACGGCGGCCTGGGTGCGGACCCGAAGAAGGACAGCGGCTCGACGGGCCACGCCGGCACGCCCGCCGGCACCCCGACGGACCCGGGCTCCGACGGCACGTACGGCACCTCGGACGGCCCGTCGTCGCCGTCGGCCACGCCGCGGCCCTCGGGCAGCGCCAAGCCGACCGGCGGCAAGACCTCGGGCACGCCGTCCAAGACGCCCAAGCCGTCGGGCTCGTCCAGCTCGCCGGGCGGCGGCACGACCGGCGGCAGCACCAGCGGCGGCACGACCACCGGTGGCACGACGACCGGTGGCACCGACAGCGGCGGCACCACCTCCGGTGGCACGACGACCGGTGGCACCGACAGCGGCGGCACCACTTCCGGTGGCACGACGACCGGTGGCACCGACACCGGCGGCACGACCACCGGTGGCACCGACAGCGGCGGCACGACCACCGGTGGCACGACGACCGGCACGACCGGAAGCACGACGACCGGTTCGTCGTCCCCCACCTCCAGCGACTCGGCGAGCGCCCCGGTGGGCAGCGGTCCGGCCGTCGTGATGTGACGTCCGGCAGGCACAGCGCAAGGGCGGGTCCGTCACGGACCCGCCCTTGCGCACGTACCCGGAGAGCCGTTCAGAACAGCCGGAGCTTGTCGTCCTCGATGCCCCGCAGGGCGTCGTAGTCAAGGACCTGGCAGTTGATGCCGCGGTCCGTGGCGAGGACCCGGGCCTGGAGCTTGATCTCCTGGGCCGCGAAGACGCCGCGGACCGGGGCGAGATGCGGGTCGCGGTTCAACAGCTCCAGGTAGCGCGTGAGTTGCTCGACGCCGTCGATCTCACCGCGGCGCTTGATCTCCACCGCGACCGTCTGCCCGTCCGCGTCCCGGCACAGGATGTCCACCGGGCCGATCGCGGTCATGTACTCGCGCCGGATGAGGGTGTAGCCCTCGCCCAGCGTCTCGATGCGGTCGGCGAGCAGCTCCTGCAGGTGCGCTTCCACGCCGTCCTTGATCAGACCGGGGTCCACACCGAGTTCGTGCGAGGAGTCGTGGAGGATCTCCTCCATCGTGATGATCAGTTTCTCGCCCGCCTTGTTGACGACGGTCCACACGCCCTCGTCCTCGCCCGTGCCCTCCTTCAGGGTGCAGGGCGGCGACATCCAGTTGAGGGGCTTGTAGGCCCGGTCGTCCGCGTGGATGGAGACGCTGCCGTCCGCCTTGACCAGGATCAGGCGGGGCGCCGAGGGCAGGTGGGCGGTGAGCCGGCCGGCGTAGTCGACCGAGCATCGGGCAATGACGAGACGCATGGTCGGCAACGCTACTCGACACCCACGGGTGGACGCGATTCGCCCTCCCCACCGCCCGCCTCCACCGTCAACCGGGACCCGGTGGGTCACCCCATTCATCCGGGAAACTCTTGTTCATCCCTGGCCGATTGTGTGCCTAAAGGGGCCGTTCCATATACGCATTCTGCTGGTGTGGTCACCTACCGTTGCCTACCGTAGTAAACGGGAGGTCGCGATCTGTGTACTGAGCGTGTTCGAAATCGCGAACTTCCTTATCTGTCAGGCAACCCCTGCTCGTCGGGGGTGCGAGAGGAGAACCCATGTCGCTCGACGTCTCACCGGCCCTACTCGAACAGGCCGAGCGAGGCGAGGTCGACGAAGCAGCATTCGTCGACTGCGTCCGGACCTCCCTGCCCTATGCGTGGGAGATGATCAGCTCCCTGGTGGCCCAGCTGAAGGTGGACGGCGGACCCTTCGCCGACAACCAGACGCCCCCGCCGGACGAGCAGGCACGCGGTCAGCTGCTGCGTGCGCTCGCGAGTGACGCCATACGCGGTGCGCTGCAGCGGCACTTCGGTGTGCGGCTGGCCTTCCAGAACTGCCATCGGGTGGCGGTGTTCCCCCTGGACGCCTCGGCGGACGAGACATTGGCCCGCTTCACCTCGGTGCGCAACCAGTTGCTGAACCAGTCGCCGGAGCTTCGGGACTGCTGACGCGCGGCTCCCGTGCTCCCGGCTCGGTGAGCCGCTTGCTTGCCGCTCCATCCGCGGGGAGGTGCGTTCGTACTGGGGCGGCAAGCGCTCTACGGCAGAAGGGAGTCGGCGGCCGGTCAGCGCAGCTGGGGCAGCACCTCGGCGCCCAGTCGCCGCAGGTTCTCCTCCGTCGCCGCGAGGTCGCCCGACCCCTCGACGAGCAGGGCGAACCGGGAGATCCCGGTGCGCTCCGAGGTGGCCGCGAGCCGGTCGGCGGCCAGCCGCGGGGTGCCCACCGGGTGCAGCCCGCAGAGCAGTTCGGTGTACGCGAGCGGATCGCGCATCGCACGCATCCGGCCATCGACCGTGACATGGGCGTCGAGGCCCTGTTTGAGCCACCCCGGCATCGCCTTCAGGAGTGCCTCCGCCGCGTCCGTGCGCCGGTCGGCGATCTGGCAGACGCCGGCCGAGACATGGGCGGCACCCGCGATCTCCTCGGCCGGCCGTCCCGCGGCCCGCGCGAACTGCCGCCACAGGGCGACCATCTCGGCCTTTTCCTCGTCCCCGATGTGCATGCCGAGCAGCATCGGCAGCCCGCGCTCGGCGGCCAGCCGCACGCTCGCCGGCGAGGTGCAGGCGACGACGACTTCGGGGCCGGGGGTCTCCGTCAGTGCTTCCGACGGGCGCGGTACGACGGGCACCTCACGGAAGGAGAACCGTTTACCCGAAGCCGACACCGACGGTTCGCGCAGCCAGCGCACCAGCAGATCGAGTGATTCCGGGAACCCGTGCTCGTACGCGTCGAGGCCCGTGCCGAACACCTCCAGGTCCACCCACGGCCCGCCGCGCCCCACGCCCAGCGTGAACCGTCCGCCGCTTGTCATATGCAGCAGCGCGGCCTGTTCGCCGAGTGCGACCGGGTGCGCGGTGGGCAGCACACTGACCGCCGTGCCGACCCGGATACGCTGGGTGCGGCCGAGCAGCAGCGCGGCCAGGGTGATCGCTGACGGGCATGTGCCGTACGGCACGAAGTGGTGCTCGGCCAGCCACACCGTGTCCAGCCCGGCCTCCTCGGAGACCTCCGCCGAGCGGACCGCCCGGTAAAGGGCCTCCCCCGGCCCCTGGCCCGGGAACTGGGCCGCCAGCACAAAACTTCCTACGTGCATCGCTCTTCCTGCTTCCTCGGCTCCGACCGGAGCTCCCCCAACCGGCATAACCGTCTGACACGTGCCTAGGACACGGCCTGGCGGGGAGATTTGCGGATTGTCTGCAGAATGGGCCGCCCTGGAGGGGGACTTGTACGGGTTGGCGCGCTACGGGTACCCCGGTCGGGGCCGCGTAGGCTGGATGCAGCCCGTGCTTCCTGTATAGCCCCGAGAGGTGTCCCGTGTCCCCGCGTCGCAACCGACCGAAGGCAGCCGGATCGTCCGGGCGCAGCGCCGAGGACGACTCGGCCGGCCGGTACGGCGGCTGGCAGTCCACGGAGAGCTGGCAGGGCGAGGAGTGGAGCGTGCGCCATGTCGCCGGGGCGAGCGCCGAGGGCAAGACCTACCGCTGCCCCGGCTGCGACCAGATGATCTCCTCCGGTGTCCCGCACGTGGTGGCCTGGCCGGAGCACGCGGGCGTCGACGACCGCCGCCACTGGCACAAGGCGTGCTGGAACGCGAAGGACCGCCGCACCATCCGGGTGCAGCGGTCCCGTAACGCGCCGAGGTTCTGAGCTACACGTCCCGGCTCTGCAGCAGCGCGTAGGCGCCGGCGTAGGCCGCGGCCGTCACGCCCAGGATGATCCACAGCGGGTCCCAGCCCGTCGGGCCGGACTGGCTCAGGGTGTTGTTGTAGAAGACGCCCATCTGGCTCGGGATCGAGTACTCGAGCAGTGCCTTCTGCACCTTCTCCAGCGACGACGCGTTCATGAACAGCGCGATCACCAGCGGGGCGAGCACCGCGCCGATCATGATCGTGATGGCGCCCGCGGAGTGCCGGATGATCGAGCCGACGAGCAGCGAGACCAGCCCGAGCAGAGCGATGTAGAGGCTGATGCCGACCGTGGCCTTCAGCCACTCCCCGGTGGACGGGGTGCTGGCGCCGTGGCCCTCCAGCATGGACGTGTGCACCATCGCCACGAACGACACGGTGACCAGCGTCACCACGAAGGCGATCGCGAAGAACACGATCGACTTGGCGGCCAGCACCCGGCCCCGGCTCGGGCACGCGGTCATCGTCGTACGGATCATGCCCGTTCCGTACTCGGAGGCCGTGGTCAGCACGCCGAGCGTGATGATGCACATCATGCCGATCAGCAGGCCGAAGAAGCCCAGGGTCAGCGGGCTCTGGCCGGACAGGTCGCCGGAGCCCCGCACCGCGATACCGGCCAGCAGGCCGATGCCGACCACGAGCAGGATGAAGACACCGAGCGTCCACATCGTCGAACGCACCGACTTGATCTTCGTCCACTCGGACGCCAGCGCGTGCCCGAGGTGCGTGCGCACCACCGGGATCGGCGAGTTGTAACCGGGGTACGGACCGCCGGGCGCCGATGGGGGTCCCCCCGGCCGAGCGGAGCCGAGAGCGGGGGAGGGTGCCTGCGGCATCGGGGGCTGGTGCGTGCTCATCGGGCGTCCTCGGACTTGGTCAGGTCGGCGGCCGGGGCCGCAGGAGCGGGCTGGGACGGTGCTGCGGCCGGGGCCGGGGGAGCGGCCGTCGGAGGCTGCCCCTGCGGGGCCGCGTACGGGTTGGGCGCACCCGCGCCCGCAGCGTCGTACGCGCCGGCGGGCGCACCGCCGTACGGCCCCGAGGGCGCCGTCGGCATCGCGAACGGCTGCCCGCCCTGCTGGGGCGGCGGCGGGGCGTACCAGCCCGGCTGGCCCTGGCCCGGCACCGGCATGGGCGGCTGGGCGCCGGGCGGCAGGGGCTGCTGCAGGCCCGCCTTCTGGTCGATGGTCGAGCGGTAGTCGACGGCGCCCTGCGTCATCCGCATGTACGCCTCCTCCAGCGAGGCCTGGTGCGGCGACAGCTCCCACAGCCGTACGTCCGCCTCGTGCGCGAGGTCGCTGATCCGGGGCAGCGGCAGCCCGGTCACGCGCAGCGCGCCGTCCTGCTCCGGGAGCACGTGGCCGCCCGCCTCGGTGAGCGCGGAGGACAGCTTCTCGCGCAGCTGCGGCTCGGTGTCCGGGGTGCGCACCCGCGCGAAGTCCGCGGAGTTGGCCGAGATGAAGTCCGTCACGCTCATGTCGGCGAGCAGCTGTCCGCGCCCGATCACGATGAGGTGGTCGGCGGTCAGCGCCATCTCGCTCATCAGGTGCGAGGAGACGAAGACCGTACGGCCCTCGGCCGCGAGGGCCTTCATCAGGTTGCGCACCCAGAGGATGCCCTCGGGGTCGAGGCCGTTGACCGGCTCGTCGAAGAGCAGCACCTGGGGGTCGCCGAGCAGCGCGGCCGCGATGCCGAGGCGCTGGCCCATGCCGAGCGAGAAGCCCTTGGAACGTTTCCTCGCCACCTCCTGGAGGCCGACGACCCCGAGCACCTCGTCCACCCGCCGGGCCGGGATGCCCGACAGCTGGGCGAGGCTCAGCAGGTGGTTGCGGGCGGCCCGGCCGCCGTGCACCGCCTTGGCGTCGAGCAGCGCGCCCACCTGGCGGGGGGCGTTGGGCAGCTTGCGGTACGGATAACCGCCGATGGTCACCGCGCCGGACGTGGGGTTGTCCAGCCCGAGGATCATCCGCATGGTCGTCGACTTGCCCGAGCCGTTGGGCCCGAGGAAGCCGGTCACGGCTCCCGGTCGCACCTGGAAGGAAAGGTTGTACACGGCGGTCTTGTCGCCGTAGCGCTTGGTAAGGCCTACAGCCTCGATCATGCTCCGCACCCATCGAAAGGTTCAGGACAGCGGGGCACACGCCCCCGTAAGGGTTAGGAGGATATCCGGGCGCTGACGGTTCCACCCAAGAGTAAGTAAAGACAAGCCATCACGGAGCGTGGACCGAAGGCCTACTGGGCGTCCCGGCGTTTCAGCAGGACGTAACCGCCCGCGACCGCCGCGATCACCCACAGCGCCATGATGCCCAGCCCGCCCCAGGGGCCGTAGGGCGTGTCGTCGCCGACTCTCGGCACCACCTGCATGATCCGGCTGCCGGCCTGGTCGGGCAGGAAGCGGCCGACCTTCTTCGTGGCGTCGACGTTGCCGAGGATGTTGGAGATCAGGAAGAAGAACGGCATCAGGATGCCGAGCGAGAGCATCGGGGAGCGCAGCATCGTGGCGACGCCCATGGAGAACATCGCGATGAGGGTCATGTAGAGCCCGCTGCCGATCACCGCGCGCAGCACGCCGGGGTCGCCGATCCGGGTGCCGAGGTCGCCGAGCATCGCCTGTCCGAGGAAGAAGGCGGCGAAGCCGGTGACCATGCCCACGGCCAGGGCGAGCGCGCCGGCCACGGCGATCTTGCTGAACAGGAAGGTGCCGCGCTGCGGCACGGCGGCCAGCGAGACGCGGATCATGCCGGTGCTGTACTCGTTGGAGACGACGAGCACCCCGAACACGATCAGGGCCAGCTGGCCGAGCGTCATGCCCGCGAAGCTGATGACCGTCGGGTCGAAGGAGAGCCGCTCCCGCAGCGGCATGTTCTCGTACTGGCTCTTCGACAGCGCGGAGATGAGCGTCCCCAGAGCGAGCGTGACCACCACGGCGAGGGACAGTGTCCACACCGTGGAGGCGACGGACCGGATCTTGGTCCATTCCGACCGGATGACCTGATGGGCTGCCATGGGCCTCAGACCCCCTTCCAGCCGGCGCCCCAGTCCTGCGGGACGGAATCGGGCGCGGCGTGCGCGTGGTACTCCACCGACTCCGCCGTCAGCTGCATGAACGCCTCCTCCAGCGAGGCCTGCCGCGGGCTCAGTTCGTGCAGCACGATCCCGTACCGCGTGGCCAGCTCCCCGATCCGCTCGGCCTTGCCGCCCGCCACCTCCAGCGCGTCGCCGCCCGCCTCCACGACGGTGATGCCGTCCTCGTGCAGCACGTCCAGGAGCCGTTCACGCTGCGGGGAGCGGATCCGTACATAACTGCGCGCGTTCTGCCGGATGAAGTCCGCCATGGAGGTGTCGGCGAGCAGCCGCCCCTGCCCGATGACCACCAGATGATCGGCGGTCAGCGCCATCTCGCTCATCAGATGACTGGAGACGAACACGGTCCGCCCCTGTGTGGCCAGCGACTTCATCAGGTTCCGGATCCAGTGGATGCCCTCGGGGTCGAGCCCGTTGACCGGCTCGTCGAACATCAGGATCCGCGGATCACCGAGCAGCGCGGCCGCGATCCCGAGCCGCTGGCCCATGCCGTACGAGAACCCCTTGGCCTTCTTCCGGGCCACGGCGGTGAGCCCGACGATGTCGAGCACTTCGGCCACCCGCCGCCTCGGGATCCCGTTGCTCTGTGCGAGGCACAGCAGATGGTTGAACGCGGTGCGCCCCCCGTGCACGGCCTTCGCGTCCAGCAGGGCCCCGATGTACGTCAGCGGGTCCTTCAGCTGGGCGTAGTGCAGTCCGTCGATCCGGACGTCCCCGGCGGTCGGCCGGTCCAGCCCGAGGATCATGCGCATGGTCGTGGACTTGCCGGCGCCGTTGGGCCCGAGAAACCCGGTGACGATGCCGGGCCTGACCGTGAAGGTGAGGCCGTCGACCGCCACCTTCTCGCCGTACCGCTTGGTCAGCCCCGTCAGCTCGATCATGCGGCCACGCTAAGACGGGTGTTGGGCGGCTGCCACTCGGGCGGTCGGAGGGAGTCCGTGCGCCCCTGCCGGCGGGAGCGGCGGCGACTCGACGCCCTGCCCGGAAGGCACCACACCCACTCTCATCCTCGCGTTCCTGCTGACCTTCGTCGGTGTCGGCGTCCTGGCCCGCGCGATCCAGTCCTGGGACTGCGCCAGGACATGCGCAAGGGGCGGCGGGACCGAGTCCCACCGCCCCTCACGGCGTCGTACGACTACCCGTGCCTACCGGGACTGCTGCGCCGGAACGCCCCGGGAGATCGGCTCGTCCTCGGCGGGGGAGCCGGCCGCGGCCACCGCGGCACCGGTCAGCGTGGCGAGCATCTCGCGGACGTTCGTCAGCTGGGCGTTGATGCTGTCGCGGCGGTTGGTGAGAGCGGCCAGCTCGCGCTCGGATTCCGAGCGGATGCGGTCGGCCTTGGCGTTGGCGTCGGCCACGATGTCCTCGGCCTGACGCTGGGCCGTCTCCACCGTCTGGCGGGCGCGGCGCTCGGCGTCCGTGCGCAGCTTCTCCGCCTCCAGACGGAGCTGCTCGGCGCGGTGCTCGATCTCGGCGAGGCGCTTCTCGGCCTTCTGCTGGCGGGAGGCCAGGTCGCGCTCGGACTGCTCGCGGCGCTTGGCGAGGTTCGTCTCGAAGTCGGCGGCGGCCTGCGCGGCCTTGGCGCGGGTCTCCTCGAAGAGGGCGTCCGCCTCCTCGCGCTTGGACTGCGCGTCCTTCTGCGCCTCGGAGCGCAGCTGGGCGGCGTCGCTCTTGGCCTTCTCGACGATCCGGACGCCCTCGTCCTCGGCCTTGGCCTTGCGCTCCGCAGCGAACGATTCTGCGTCGTTGCGCACCTGCTGGGCCGCCGACTCGGCCAGCTCGCGGTGCTGCTCGGCCGCGCGCCGGGCCTCTTCGCGCAGATCCTTGGCCTCTTCCTCGGCGAGGCGCAGGATCTTCTCGACACGCGCACCGAGACCGGCGTACGACGGCTCGGCGTCGGTCACCTGGGCCTGGGCGTTCTGCGTCTCGAGGTGGAGCTCCTCGATGCGCTTTTCCAGAGCGGTGATGCGGGCGAGAGCGCTGTCACGGTCGGAGACGAGCTTGGAGATGCGTTCGTCCACCTGAGCGCGGTCGTACCCACGCCGCACAAGCTCGAAGCCGTAGGGGGAAGTGTCGCTCATGGGGTTCCTGTCGAAAGAGACCGGTGAGGTGATAGGGGGAATCCTAGGGGCCGAAGCGGTGTGTCATCGAGCGGATACGTGTTTGATCTGGAGAATGACACCTCTTTTGAGTGGCTGACCGCGGGACGGCTTGCCAAAGACCGGGACAAAGCCCCCAGAAGACACCGGAATCCGTGCCGCCCGCTAGCCGTCCGACGACTTGCCACCCGATCGGGGGGCGCCCACGGTGGCGCCCGCCTTGACTCCACCGTCCTTGCCCGCCGACGGCGCCTCAAAGGACTCCAACGCCTCCAGCACGTCCTGGACACGGGAGATCTCGGCGTTGATGTCCTCGCGCCGGCGCACCAGGATCTCCAGTTCGCGCTTTCCTTCCTCGACCGTGCGCCGGGCCTCGCGGATCGCCTCGGCCTTCAGCGCCTCGGCCTCCTTGATCAGGGACGCCTTCTTCTGCTCGGCCTCCTTGAGCAGGCCCTCCGCCTTCCTGACGGCGGCGATCCGGACCTTGCCCGCCTCGGAGTTGGCCTCCGACACCAGCTCCTTGGCCTTCGCCTGGGCCTTGGCCAGCTGCTCCTCGGCCGCCTTGATCAGCGCGTCGCAACGGTCGCCGGTGGACTTCATCGTCTCGGCGGCCTCGCGGCGGGCCCGCTCGTGCAGCTCCTCGATCTCGGTGGTGATGCGGTCGCGCAGCTCCGCCGCGCGCTCCCTTATGGCGGTCGCGTCCCGGCGGGCGCCGACCAGCAGCTCGTCCGCGTCGGTACGGGACTTCTCGACCAGCGAGTTGCCCTCGACGGTCGCCTCGGAGACGAGCCGCTCGGCCTCGCTGCGGGCCGCGCCCACCATCGTGTCGGCCTGCGACTCCGCGTCCGCGGTGGTCTTCAGCGCCTGCTGCTGGGCCTCGGTGAGCAGCTTGTCCGCCTCGGCCGCGGTCTCCGTGATGAGTGTGTCGACCTGCTCGGCCGCCTCCGAGCGCCGCTTGTTGGCGTCCTTGCGGGCCTCGTCGAGGGTCCGCTCGGCCTCCTCGCGCGCGGAGTTGACCAGCCGCTCGGCCGCCGCCTCCGCGTCCGCCCGCAGCCGCTCCGCCTCGCCCCGCAGCCGCTCCGCGTGCTGCTGGGCCGAGCCGACCGTCTCGGCGGCCTCGGCCCGCAGCCGCTCCGCGTCGTCGGTGGCGTCCGCCATGAGCTGCTCGGCGCCCGCGACGGCCTCGGCACGGACCCGGTCCGCCTCGGCGACCGTCTCCGCCTGGAGCCGCTCCGCCTCGCTGCGCGCCTCGGTGATGAGCGTGTCCGCCTGCGTCGCCGCGTCCGAGCGGATGCGGTTGGCGTCCTCGCGGGCGTCCGCCCGGGTGCGCGCCGCGGCCTGGTCGGCCTCGGCGAGCGCGTCCGACGCCTCCGTGCGCACCCGCTGGGCGTGCGCGGCCGCGTCCGAGCGCAGCCGCTCGGACTCCGCGAGCGCGTCGGTGACCGTACGCTCGGCGAGCGCCTTGGCGGCCGCCGCCTCCTCGTTCGCCTCGCGCCGCACCCGCGACGCGTCCTCGCTCGCCCGCTCCCGCTCGGCGTAGGCGTCGGCGCGGACCCGGTCCGCCTCCTCCTCGGCCTCCCTGCGGGTACGGTCCGCCGCGTGCTCGGCGGCCGAACGCAGCCCGGTGATCTCCTCCTGCGCCTGCTCGTGCAGCCCGGCGACGGAGTCCCGTACCTGCTGCGCGTGCTGCTCGGCGGCGGACACCATCTCGGTGGCGCGCCGGTCGGCCTCCTCGACCAGCCGGGTCGCCTCGGTCTGCGCGTCCTCCACGCGCCTGCGCGCCGAGGCCAGCAGCTCCTCGCTCTGCTCCCGGGCCCGCTCGCGCTCCTGGTCGGCCTCGGACCGCGCGGCACCGAGCAGTTCCTCGGCCTCGCGGCGGCGCCGGGCGGCCTCCTCCTGCGCGGCGGCCAGCGTCTCGGACGCCTCCGTGCCGAGCCGCTCGGCGGCGGCCTGCGCCTCCGCACGGACCCGGTCGGCGGTGTCCTGGGCCTCCGCCTTCAGCCGCTCGGCCTCGGCCGCGGCCTCCGAACGCAGACGTACGGCGATGGCCTCGCCCTCGGCGCGCGAGGCGGACGCGTCGGACGCGGCCTCCGTGCGCAGCCGTTCGGCCTCGGCCTCGGCCTGCTGCTGGAGCGTACGGATCCGCTCGGCGGACTCGGCGCGCAGCCGCTCGGTCTCCTCGGCGGCCTCCCGGCGGATCCGGGCCGCCTCCTCGCGGGCGTCGGCGAGCGCCTGCTCGGCCGCCGCCAGCCGCTCCTGGGTCTCCGTCTGCAGCCGGGTCAGTTCCTCCGCGGCCTCGGCGCGACGGGCCTCGGCCGCGCGCTCGGTCTCCGCGCGCAGCTCACGCGCGGCCTGCTCGGCGTCCGACCGGACCGCCTCGGCCTGCTCACCGGCCTCCTCGCGGAGCCGCTCGGCCTCCTTGCGGGTGCGGTCCAGGGTCTCCTCGGCCTGCCGGCGCAGCGCGGTGGCCCGCTCGATCGCCTCGGTGCGGACCTTCTCGCTGTCCGTGGTCGCCTTCTGCCGCAGCTCGTCGGCGTCCGCCTTGGCCTTGGCCAGCAGCTCCTCGGCGGACTTGGCCGCCTCCTCGATCTGCACCACGGCCTCGCGGCGGGCCTCGGCGCGGATGGACTCGCCCTCGGCGACCGCGTCGGCGCGCAGCTGCTCGGCCTCACCGCGCAGCCGGCGGGCCTCCTCCTGCAGCTCGACCGTCTTGGCGCGGTACTCCTTGGTGTCGTCCTTCGCCGCGCCCTTGAGCTGCTCGGCGATGTCGTGCGCCTCGGCGCGCAGCCGGTCCGCCTCGGCCTCGGCCTCCGTGCGGATCCGCTCGGCCTCCTCGGCGGCGGCCTTGGTGGTGTTCTTGGCCTCCTCCGACGCCTTGTTGAGGACGTCCTCGGCGGTCTTGGCGGCCTTGGACAGCTGGGTCGCGCTCTCCTCGGCGGTGATCGTACGGGCCTTCTCGGAGGCCTCCGCGACGATCTTCTCGGCCTCGGCACGGGCGTCCGCGACCAGCTGCTCGGCGTCCGCCTTGGTGGTCTCGGCCTCCTTGGTGGCCTCGCTGACCAGCCGGGCGACCTGCTCCTTGGCCGTACGCGTACGCGTCTCGTTGGCGGCCTCGGCGCTCGACAGGGTCTTGGCGGCGGCCTGCTCGGCCTCCGTGACCAGCTTCTCGGCCTCGGCCTGCGCCTTGCGCAGCGCCTCCTCGGCCTGCGCCATGCGCTCCTCGGCGGCCCGGCTCAGCTCGGAGGCCTGCCGACGGGCTGCGTCCGACTCGCTGGCGGTGGAGTTGCGCAGCTGCTCGGCGTGGTCGGCGGCCTCCTGGGCCTGCGTGGAGGCCGCGTTCAGCAGCCGCTCGGCGTCCGCGCGGGCGCGGCGCAGGATCTGCTCGGCCTCCGCACGCGCCGCCTCGGCGTCGTTCTGCAGCCGCTGCCGGGCCTCACCCGTCAGCCGTTCGGCCTCGGCGCGGGCGGCGGCCATGGCCTGCTCGGCCTCGGCGCGGGACTCGTCGAGGAGCCGGCGGGCCTGCGACTCGCTGCGGGCGCGCAGCTGCTCGGCCCACGCCACGTTCTCGTTGACGTGCGACTCGACGGTCTGCCGGCGCTCGGCCAGTTCCTGGTCCAGCTGCTGCCGGCGGGTGACCGCCTCCTGGTGCAGCTCGGCCTGGAGCCGGGCGGCCTGCTCCGCGTGCTCCTGCAGGATGCGCTGGGTCTGCGCCCGGGCCTGGCTCAGCTCCCGCTCGGCGTCCTGGCGCAGCTGGTCGGCCTGGATCTGGGCATTACGGAGCAACTGCTCGGCCTGATAACCGATGTCACCGCCGTCGTAGGCGGGCCGGGTCATCAGGGTGCGTCGCGCCTCGTGCAGCTTGGCGCGCAGCACCTCGACCTGGTAGCCGAGGTCCTCGGCGTGCTGGATCGCCTTTTCCCGCTCGGTCTTCAGCCGCTTCATCTCGGCCTCGAACCGAGAGAGGTGGTCGACGTCAGCCGCCGGCTCTCGCTCCTGGCTCTCGTAGCCCCGCACTGCGCGGTCCCATCCGTCCCCTGGTCAGCTTCTCCAACGAGCTCCGTCCATCCGCCGAACGGGGCCCCCGGGGAATGGTGTCAGATCAACGGCGGAGCACGGGCTGCTGCCCCGACGCTCGTCCCCCGAAAACCCGGACCCCGGCATGCGGTCGTCCCGGTTGAGAGACGACCGCCCCCAACCCTACCGGCCCTTATGTACGGGGGTCAGTGCTCGGGCGACTCAACAGGGGCCGAAGTGACCAGTTCTGTCAGGACACCGTGGCAGTCCTTGGGGTGCAGGAAGGTGATCCGCGACCCCATGGAGCCGCGTCGTGGCTCGTCGTACAGAACGCGTACGCCCTTGCCGCGGATCTCCTCGGAGTCCCCGTCCACATCCGCCGTACCGAAAGCGATGTGGTGGACGCCCTCCCCGTTCTTCGCCAGCCACTTGCCGACCGCGGAGTCCTCGCGGGTCGGCTCCAGCAGCTGGAGGTAGGAGGCGCCGCCGTCGGACGTCTCGTTGATCTTGAGCATGGCCTCCCGCACGCCCTGCTCCTCGTTGACCTCGGTGTGGAACACCTCGAAGCCGTAGGTGGCCTTGTAGAACTCGACGGTCGCGTCGAGGTCGTGACAGGCGATCCCGATGTGGTCGATTCGCGTCAGCATGGATTCAGTGCAGCGCTACGGAGGTGGTTACGCAACGTGCGCGCGATCACACCGACGGGCCGATGACGGCACGGAGTGCCACTCAGTACATTCGAAGTAAACCCTCGTTCACTCCTCGGCTCCTTGTAGCTGGAAGGGGATCGCAGCTCATGTCTTCTGGAACGACCAGCTCGGTGATCGTCGCGGGCGCGCGTACGCCCATGGGGCGACTGCTGGGCTCGCTGAAGTCCTTCTCCGGAGCCGACCTCGGCGGCTTCGCGATCAAGGCCGCCCTCGACCGTGCGGGGATCGGCGGCGACCAGGTGCAGTACGTGATCATGGGCCAGGTGCTCCAGGCCGGGGCGGGGCAGATCCCGGCCCGCCAGGCCGCGGTCAAGGCCGGCATCCCGATGAGCGTCCCGGCGCTCACCGTCAACAAGGTGTGCCTCTCCGGCCTGGACGCGATCGCCCTCGCCGACCAGCTGATCCGCGCCGGCGAGTTCGACATCGTGGTCGCCGGCGGCCAGGAGTCCATGACCAACGCCCCCCACCTGCTGCCGAAGTCCCGCGAGGGCTTCAAGTACGGCGCGGTGGAGATGCTCGACGCGATGGCCTACGACGGCCTGACCGACTCCTTCGAGGGCGTCGCCATGGGCGAGTCGACGGAGAAGCACAACACGCGTCTCGGCATCCGGCGTCCCGAGCAGGACGAGATCGCCGCCCTGTCCCACCAGCGGGCCGCCGCCGCGCAGAAGAACGGCGTCTTCGAGGCCGAGATCACCCCGGTCGAGATCCCGCAGCGCAAGGGCGAGCCGGTCGTCTTCAGCAAGGACGAGGGCATCCGCGGCGACACGACCGTGGAGTCCCTGGGCAAGCTGCGCCCGGCCTTCGCCAAGGACGGCACGATCACCGCCGGCACCTCCTCGCAGATCTCGGACGGTGCGGCGGCCGTGGTCGTGATGAGCAAGGCCAAGGCCGAGGAGCTGGGCCTGGAGTGGCTCGCCGAGATCGGCGCCCACGGCAACGTGGCCGGGCCGGACAACTCGCTGCAGTCCCAGCCCTCCAACGCCATCCAGCACGCCCTGAAGAAGGAGGGCCTGGAGGTCTCCGACCTGGACCTCGTCGAGATCAACGAGGCGTTCGCCGCGGTCGCCGTGCAGTCAATGAAGGACCTCGGCGTATCCACGGAAAAGGTGAACGTCAACGGTGGCGCCATCGCGCTGGGCCACCCGATCGGTATGTCCGGCGCCCGTCTCGTGCTCCACTTGGCGCTGGAGCTCAAGCGCCGGGGCGGCGGCGTCGGCGCGGCCGCGCTGTGCGGTGGCGGCGGCCAGGGTGACGCACTGATCGTGCGGGTACCGAAGGCCTGAGTTTCAGTTACGTCTGTGAAGTGATCGGAGCTGTTTGATGCAGGACGTCTCCTCTCTGGTGGCCCAGGCCAGGGAAGGCCGGCCGCGGGCCGTGGCCCGGCTCATCTCCCTGGTGGAGGGGGCGTCCCCGCAGCTCAGGGAGGTCATGGCGGCGCTGGCCCCGCTGACCGGAAACGCCTACGTGGTCGGTCTGACGGGCTCGCCCGGCGTCGGCAAGTCCACCTCCACCTCCGCCCTCGTCACGGCGTACCGCAAGCAGGGCAAGCGGGTCGGCGTCCTGGCCGTCGACCCGTCGTCCCCGTTCTCCGGCGGCGCCCTGCTCGGCGACCGGGTGCGCATGTCGGACCATGCCTCCGACCCCGGCGTCTACATCCGCTCCATGGCCACGCGCGGCCACCTCGGCGGCCTCGCCTGGGCCGCGCCCCAGGCGATCCGTGTCCTGGACGCGGCGGGCTGCGACGTGATCCTGGTCGAGACGGTCGGCGTCGGCCAGTCGGAGGTGGAGATCGCCTCCCAGGCCGACACCTCCGTCGTCCTGCTGGCCCCCGGCATGGGCGACGGCATCCAGGCGGCCAAGGCCGGCATCCTCGAGATCGGCGACGTCTACGTCGTCAACAAGGCGGACCGGGACGGCGCCGACGCCACCGCCCGCGAGCTGAACCACATGCTGGGCCTGGGCGAGGCCCGCGGCCCCGGCGACTGGCGCCCGCCCATCGTCAAGACGGTCGCGGCCCGCGCCGAGGGCGTCGACGAGGTGGTCGAGGCCCTGGAGAAGCACCGCGCCTGGATGGAGGAGCACGGCGTCCTCGACGAGCGCCGCAAGGCCCGTGCGGCCCGCGAGGTGGAGACGATCGCGGTCACGGCCCTGCGTGAACGCATCGGCGACCTCCACGGCGACCGCCGCCTGAGCACCCTCGCGGAACGCATCGTGGCGGGCGAACTGGACCCGTACCGCGCGGCGGACGAACTGGTGACGGGGCTGACCGAGGGCTGAGCGGGCTCGGCGCCCTGGGCAATTCGCGGCCCGCGCTGCTAACTTGACCCGCATGTTCCTCTCCTTGGCGTAGAGCGCGCACCCGCGCTCGCGTACCGGCCGACGTATCACCGTCGGCCGGCGCGGTGCTCCGGTGTCCCCTCCTTCTGCCATCACGTGAGGAACCCACGCGTGTCCGCGCCCACCTCGTCGCGCCCTGCCCTGCCCGCGCGGCCCTCGTACGCCGCCGTCCTGCGTGTCCCGCACGCGCGCCGCACCTTCGGCGCCGCCCTCGTGGCACGCCTGTCCTACGGCACGGTCTCCCTGGCCGTCCTGCTCTCCGTCACCCGCGCCACCGGGTCCTACGCCGTCTCCGGTGCCGTGATGTGCCTGTTCGGCGGCGCGGCGGTCTTCCTGATGCCCCTGCGGGCGTCCCTGGTCGACCGGCACGGCCCGCGCCGCGCCCTGCTCCCGATGGCCACCCTCTACGGCACCTTCCTGTGCGCTCTGGCGGCCCTCACCTGGCGGCCCGGCGCACCGGCGCCCCTCATCGCCGCGGCCGCCGCCCTCGCGGGTGCCTGCGCGCCGCCACTGGGCCCCACCATGCGCGCCCTGTGGGCCGAACTGGTCACCGACCGAGGCCTGTTGCCGCGTGCCTACAGTCTCGACGGCGTCGCCGAGGAGCTGCTGTTCGTCTCCGGTCCGGCGCTGGTCGGCGTGCTGGTGGGATGCGCACCGCCGGCCTCCGGCATCCTGCTGAGTGCCCTGCTGAACACCGCCGGTACCTGCGCCTTCGTCACGTCCCCGGCGATGACCGGACCGCGTCCCGCACCCCGCGGGAAGGGCCCCGGCGGCGTCCGCGGCCTGCTGCCCCCGGTCGCCGTGGCCACCGGCGTCGGAGTGGCCCTCAGCGGCATCGAACTGCTGGTGCTGGCCTTCGCCGCCGCCCGGTCGTACGACACCGCCCTCGTGCCCTGGGTGCTGGGCGCGCTCTCGGCGGGCAGCGCGGTGGGCGGGCTGGTCAACGGGGCGGTGCGGTGGCGTACGCCCGCCCGGGTACGGCTGTGCCGCTTCGCCGCGGGTTTCGGCCTGACGATCGCCGCAGCGGGCCTCGCACCGAATCTGTGGACCCTCACGGCGGCCGTGGCCTGCGCCGGCGCGTTCGTCGCTCCGGCCCTGACGACGGCCTATCTCCTGGCCGACGAGACCGCGACGGAGGGCGCTCGCACCCGGGCCGGGGCATGGGTGAACACCGGAGTGAACGCGGGGAGCTCGGGGGGAGCGCTGGTGACAGGGGTGCTGATCGGCCGAATGCCGCTGGGCCTGTGCTTCCTGCTGGCCGGTGGCGTGGCTGTCATGGCGGCGGTCGTGGCGGTGCCCTGGCGGCGCCGGGCCGCATGACCCGGCCTGTCCGGGGCGGCAGCCCCCAGGGCTCGGGTCACCCCGATTCCCTGGAGGCTTCGGCCGACCTCAGGGGCGCCCCCGCTGCCCCCTCAGATGCTCAGCGATCGGCTTCAACCCCTTGTCCAGCTCTATCAACGCCTCCGGCGACAGCAGATCGATGAAGTGCTTCCGCACCGACGCCACGTGATGCGGCGCGACCTTCTTCATCGTCTCCATGCCGTGCTCCGTCAGCACGGCGTACAACCCCCGCCGGTCGGACTCACAGTTCTCGCGCCGCACCAGGTTCGCGTTCTCCATCCGCGTGATCTGGTGCGAGAGCCGGCTCTTGGACTGCAGCGTCGCGGAGGCCAGGTCGCTCATCCGCATCCGCACGTCGTCCGACTCGGACAGGTTCACGAGGATCTCATAGTCGTTCATAGTCAGGCCGAACGGCTGCAGATCCTTCTCGAGCTGGTACGTCAACAGCCTGTTGACCTCCAGGTGGGTGCGCCAGGCGCACTGCTCCGCATCGGTCAGCCAGCGCGTGGCCGTCTCGGTCTCCATGAATGAAGTCTACCTAAGAAGTTGAATGACGAACTACTTCGGGTGGTGTGACTGTGCGCACGCGTTCGACGTCACACTCCGCAGACTACCGCTCACAGCCCGAAGCGACGCTGGAGGTCCCCCAGCTGTCCGGGAAGGCGCGGTACGCCCGTCGATTGCGGACCGTGTCCGGACGGTGTCACTCCGCCACCGCCGGGCACCCCCGGTTCGGGCGGAACCGCCCCCGTGGTCTGCTCGGCCATAAGGGTCTCGCTCGACTGCAGCAGGACCGTCCCGGCTCCCGCGAACTCGAACTGATGCTCCTCGCCGGAGGCCCCGCCCAGGCCCGTCATCGCACGTAGACCGCCCATCAGGCCCGTCAGGTACCCGTGGTCGTAGTGATGACAGGGTGACGGGCAGTCGGCCCACCCGACCAGCGCCTGGGGGTCCACCCGGAGCGGAGGTTCCATGAACACCACCGGACCGTTAGATGCGGCCACGAACTTTCCGGTTCCGATAAGGGTCAGAAAACCCGGCACGATCGACTGTTTGAGCGCGAGACTTGGCTGAAAAGCGAGCAAGTTGCCAGCGCGAATGGTCAAGTTCCCGTCGTCCAGGTCGTACGAGTTGACGTCGAAGGCCCGGTCGGCCAGCAGCATCTTGCCCGAGCCCTGCGCCACGACCCAGTCGCTCGCGTGCAGTGGCGAATGAAACGACGTGCGGACAAGTCGGTCGAGTCGGCCGTGCCCGATGCCGTTGAACTCGATCGCCCCGTAGTAGGCGATCATCTTTCCCTTCTGCAGGAACCACTGCCCGCTCTTGAGCTCGACGCAGAAGGTGTACTTGTTCACGTTGTCGTCGACGGGCAGCGTCATCGGGTCGTACACCACCGGGCCGCCGGGGGGTCCGTACGCGCTCACAGCTTCTCCTCCGAGGCCTGGACGTACACCGTGCCGCTGCCGCTCAGCTCCAGCTGGAACGCCTCGCCGGAGCCGCGGCCCACCATGTCGCGCCAGCCGAGCGCGGTGGACAGCTTGTTGCGCACGTCGCCGTGGTGGGCGACGTAGGCCTGCGGGTCCACATGGACCGGGCGCTGGGGTGTGATCGGGATCTCGAAGACGCCGCCGTGTGCCATCACGGCCACCGACCCGTGTCCCTGGAGGGTGGTGGTGAACAGGCCCTGCCCGGTGACCTGGCCCCGGACCAGGCCCATGACCCCGCCCTGCGAGCCCATGAACATCGTGCCCTGCTGCAGCGTGCCCTCGAAGGCGAGCAGCCGGTCGGCCTCGACGTACAGGGTGTCGCCGGAGAGGTTGATGACGTGCACGTGGTGGCCGCCGTGCCCGAAGAAGACGGTGCCGCTGCCCTCGACGGTCATCAGCGGGGTCGCCTCGCCGGCCACCCGCCGCCCGAGCATCGACATCAGCCCGCCCTGGCCGCCCTGGAGGTTGGGCGTGAAGGACACGTCCCCCTTGTAGGCGAGCATCGCCCCGCGCTGACTGAACAGCCGATGGCCGGGCAGCACGGTCGCCTCGACCATCTTGGAGTTGATCTCCTGGAAGCTCATCTCACAGGTCCCCCGCGATCGTGTTCCGCTCGCTCGGCTGCACATAGACCAGCCCGTCGCCCTCGAAGCGGATCTGGAAGGCCTCGCCGCCGCCCTCCCCGAAGAGCGTGCGGAACGTCACACCGGACTGGAAGGACTGCCGTACGTTCCCCTGGTGGGCGATGTAGGCGCCCGGGTCGACGATCAGCGGGTACTGCGGGCTGACCCGGAGCACCACCGCCGGGCCGTCGGAGATGATCGCCGCCTGGCCGTGCCCCTCGACGGTCGTCGTGAACAGCCCGTTGCCCTGTGAGGCGCCGCGCAGCCCGGTGAACGTCGTGCCCGTCCTGAGCCCGGCGTCGGTCGCGAGCAGGTTGCTCGACTCGACGTAGAGCTTGTCCCCCTGGAGGCCGACCAGGCTGATCTCCGAGGCCCGGTCCGCGAACCAGCACGTCCCGTGGCCCCTCACCTCCATCACCGTCATCTGTTCGCCGGTGAGCCGCCGGGTCACCATCCCGCGCAGCCCCTCACCGCCACCGCTCAGCTTCTTGAAGGCCATCTGCCCGTCGTACGCGACCATCGAGCCGTTCTTCGCCTTCACGGCGTCCCCGGTCATGTCGACGGCGAGCACCTTGCTCCCTTGGAGTCGGAACGTCGCCACGCTGCGAAAGTAGCGGCGCCGCGGGTGGGCCGAACAGGGCCCGTGGGTGGAGAGCGACCCTGAGCGCACCCCTAGGGGCGCCGTTTGCCACAATGGGCGGACGCTTGTGCTTCCGTTCACAAAGCGGATCGCCAAGCCGATCAGCCGATCACCAAGCGAACGCGCCCTCAGCGACACTCCCACCGAAGGTGACCCGTGGACCTCAAGACAGCATCCGCCATCCGCCGCCTCCGTCTGATCTCCGTGCCGGAGGGCGTCTCCTGGATCATTCTCGCGACCTGCACGGTCATCAAGTACACGGTCGCCTCGGGCTTCGACGTCGCACCGGTGCTGGGCCCGATCCACGGCGTGCTGTTCGTCCTCTACGTGCTCTTCTGGGCGGACGCCTGGAACCGCGCCAAGTGGGCCAAGGGCAAGGCCGCCCTCTATTTCGCGTACTCGATCATCCCGGGCGGCGGCTTCATCATCGAGCGCGCGCTGCGCCGCGAGGCCGAGGACGCCGTCATCGCGGCCCGCGCCCGCAAGGAAGGGGTCGTGAACGTATGATCGTCGCCTTCTCCGTGACACCGCTGGGCGTCGGCGAGGACGTGGGGGAGTACGTCGCCGAGGCCGTCCGTGTCGTCCGCGAGTCGGGTCTGCCCAACCGCACCGACGCCATGTTCACCTCCGTCGAGGGGGCCTGGGACGAGGTCATGGACGTGATCAAGCGTGCCGTGGCCGCCGTCGAGGAGCGGGCCCCGCGCGTGTCGCTCGTCCTCAAGGCCGACATCCGGCCCGGCGTGAGCGACGGGCTCACCTCGAAGGTCGAGACCGTCGAGCGGCACCTGGCGTCGTAACGCCGGCCGGCTCGCGTGACAAAACCCCGGCCCTCAAGGGGCGGGGTTTTGTCAACCGCTTTCTTTGAGCGGTCGCTCAAAGAGGGGTACTTTCCCACGCAGACAGTTTGAGCAGTCGCTCAAACGCCACTCTGACGTGGGGGAACACCATGGGTCTCTACATAGAGACGCATATCCGCACCGACCTGGACGATCTCTGGGCGCGCACCCAGGACCCCGCTCAGCACCAGCGCTGGGACCTGCGGATCGCCGAGATCGACTACCTCCCGCGCACGGAGGGCGAACCGCGGCGCTTCCGGTACGCCGCGCGTGTGCTGCCGTTCCTCACGGTGTCCGGCACCGGAGTCGCCGCGGGCGAGAAGGAGCGCCCCGACGGCACCCGCACCTCCGCCCTGCGCTTCGCCTCCCCACACCCCCTGTCCCTGCCCGCCGAGGGCAGCGGCTACTGGCGCTACGTGCCCGACGCACAAGGCGTCCGCTTCCTCACCGGCTACGACTACCGCCCCCGCTGGGGCGCCTTCGGCGTGCTCGCCGACCGGCTGGTGTGCCGGCGGCTGATGGGCTGGGCAACCGCCTGGTCCTTCGACCGGCTGCGGCTGTGGCTGGAGCGGGGCATCACCCCCGAGCGGGCCCTGGTCAACTGGCTGACCGAGCTGGCCGTGCGCGCGCTGGTGCTCACGGTGTGCCTGACCGGTCTGGGGCTGGAGTCCGGCATCCGCTTCTTCGGCCCGTTCGCGGCCACCATGGCCTTCCTGTGCCCGCTGCTGCTGATGGTCGCGCTCTCGCTCGCCCTCCTGAAGGCGCCGCTCGCCTGCACCCCGGCCGCCCGCCGCTGCCTGCGCGCCCCGATCACCCAGGCACGCACCCCCCGCCTCCTGCGCACCCTGACCCTGGAGAAGCGCGGGTGATCCCGGCGCACCGCTCCTCGACGGGCCCGGCGAGCGGGGAGACCCGCACCTGCCGGGACATCCCCTACGTGATCGAGAATGTGCCGTACGCCGACACCTTCGGCCGTGAGACGGTGACCTTCGTGCGCACCTTCGACCTGCCCGGCCGCTCCCGCGGCTTCGACGCCCGGACAGTGCTCAGCCCCAAGGGCGACCGCAGCCTCGACGTGCGGGAGGAGACGCGCGCATGAGCCCGGAGACGGTGAAGGCCCAGGAGACGAAGACCCGACTCCTGGAGGGCGCGCTGCGCACGCTCACCGAGCAGGGCATCGCCAAGACGTCGGCCCGTACGGTGGCCTCGGCGGCCGGCGTCAACCAGGCGCTGGTCTTCTACCACTTCGGCTCGGTCGACGAGCTGCTCGCCGCCGCCTGCCGCTACGGCGCCGAGAAGTCCGTGGCGCGCCATCGCGCCCGGCTCGCCTCCGTGGCCTGCCTCTCCGAGCTGCTCGCCGTAGGCCGGGAGATACACGAGCAGGAACGGGCCTGCGGCCATGTCGCCCTCCTCGGCCAGCTCCTGGCGGGCGCCCAGACCCACGCCGCCCTCGGCCCGGCCACGGCCGCCGGCCTCGACCTGTGGATCGCCGAGATCGAGCAGGTGCTGCGCCGGGTGCTCGTCTCGACCCCGTTAGGCGGGTTCGCCGACCCGTCGGGCCTGGCCCGCGCCGTCGCCGCCTCCTTCGTCGGCATCGAGCTGTACGAGGGCGTGGACGAGACCGGCGCGCACGCGGCCCTGGAGGCACTCGAACAGCTGGGCGCGCTGGTCGCGGCCCTGGAGGAGCTGGGCCCGGTCGCCCAGCGCGCGGTCCGCCACCACCTGCGCCGCACCGGCCGCCGCTGACCGATGGAAGATTTCCGGCACTCTCCGTGAGAAAACATGACGTTTCGTCGCCGGATCGTCGCGACGGACATCGCCGGAGTGCCGGCCGGGAGACCGAAGACCGAGACAGGGCTGACCGGCATATGACCGGCCGGTAGGGTCTGATGACGTGCCGAAGCCTCTCAGCCTCCCCTTCGACCCCATCGCCCGTGCCGACGAGCTCTGGAAGCAGCGCTGGGGAAATGTGCCCTCGATGGCCGCGATCACCTCGATCATGCGGGCCCAGCAGATCCTGCTGGCCGAGGTCGACGCGGTGGTCAAGCCGTACGGACTGACCTTCGCGCGCTACGAGGCGCTGGTGCTGCTCACCTTCTCCAAGGCCGGCGAGCTGCCGATGTCCAAGATCGGCGAGCGGCTGATGGTGCACCCCACGTCCGTGACGAACACCGTGGACCGGCTGGTGAGGTCCGGCCTGGTGGCCAAGCGCCCCAACCCCAACGACGGCCGCGGCACGCTCGCCGTCATCACCGACAGGGGCCGAGAGGTGGTCGACGCGGCCACCCGGGACCTGATGGCGATGGACTTCGGCCTCGGGGTGTACGACGCCGAGGAGTGCGCGGAGATCTTCGCGATGCTGCGGCCGCTGCGGATCGCGGCACACGACTTCGAAGAGGAGTGACCCGGGGCAAGATCTCCCGGAACGGACGGTTACGCTCGACCGCATGAAGAAGAGCGTGCTGACCCGCTACCGCGTCCTGGCCTACGTCACCGGTGTGCTGCTGGTCCTGCTGTGCCTGAGCATGATCGCCAAGTACGGGATGGACGTCGACGGTGCCGCCGACTTCACCCGGGTCGTCGCCATCGCGCACGGCTGGCTGTACGTCGTCTACCTGGTCTTCGCCTTCGACCTGGGCTCCAAGGCGAAGTGGCCGGTCGGCAAGCAGCTGTGGGTGCTGCTGGCGGGGACGATCCCGACGGCCGCCTTCTTCGTCGAGCGGAAGATCAGCCGCGAGCTGGAGGTCAAGGCCGCCGAGCCGTCCCCGGCCGTCGCCAAGGCGTAGCTTCCACCGCGATCACATCGCGGTTCCGCTGCGGTTCCACCGCCGTACGACCCCGTACGGCGGGCAATCACATCAGCCGCTGGAGCGGCGGGCATCGACATTTACTAGGACGTCCAAGTAAATTCGATGCTATGGACGCTCACGCCATCGAGGAGGGCCGCCGACGCTGGCAGGCCCGATACGACGCCGCGCGCAAGCGCGACGCAGACTTCACCACGCTCTCCGGCGATCCCGTGGAGCCGGTGTACGGACCCCGGCCGGGGGACACGTACGAGGGATTCGATCGGATCGGCTGGCCCGGGGAGTACCCCTTCACGCGCGGGCTCCATCCGACCGGCTACCGCGGGCGCACCTGGACGATCCGCCAGTTCGCCGGCTTCGGCAACGCCGAGCAGACCAACGAGCGCTACAAGATGATCCTCGCCGCCGGTGGCGGGGGTCTGTCCGTGGCCTTCGACATGCCGACCCTGATGGGGCGCGACTCCGACGACCCGCGCTCGCTGGGCGAGGTCGGGCACTGCGGGGTGGCGATCGACTCGGCCGCCGACATGGAGGTCCTGTTCAAGGACATCCCGCTCGGTGACGTCACGACGTCGATGACGATCAGCGGGCCCGCCGTACCCGTCTTCTGCATGTACCTGGTCGCCGCCGAACGGCAGGGTGTGGATCCGGGGGTGCTCAACGGGACCCTCCAGACCGACATCTTCAAGGAGTACATCGCGCAGAAGGAGTGGCTCTTCCAGCCGGAGCCCCATCTGCGCCTCATCGGCGACCTCATGGAGTACTGCGCCGCCGGCATCCCCGCCTACAAGCCGCTGTCCGTCTCCGGCTACCACATCCGCGAGGCCGGGGCCACGGCCGCACAGGAGCTGGCGTACACGCTCGCCGACGGGTTCGGGTACGTGGAGCTGGGGCTCTCGCGCGGGCTCGACGTGGACGTGTTCGCACCGGGGCTCTCCTTCTTCTTCGACGCCCACGTCGACTTCTTCGAGGAGATCGCCAAGTTCCGTGCGGCCCGGCGCATCTGGGCCCGCTGGATGCGGGACGTGTACGGGGCGAAGAGCGAGAAGGCGCAGTGGCTGCGGTTCCACACGCAGACCGCTGGTGTGTCGCTGACCGCGCAGCAGCCGTACAACAACGTGGTGCGTACGGCCGTGGAGGCGCTGGCCGCCGTGCTCGGCGGGACCAACTCGCTGCACACCAACGCCCTGGACGAGACGCTCGCGCTGCCGAGCGAGCAGGCCGCGGAGATCGCGCTGCGCACCCAGCAGGTGCTGATGGAGGAGACCGGCGTCGCCAACGTGGCGGATCCGCTGGGTGGTTCGTGGTACGTCGAGCAGCTGACGGACCGGATCGAGGCGGACGCGGAGAAGATCTTCGAGCAGATCAGGGAGCGGGGGCTCAGGGCCCACCCGGACGGGCGGCACCCGATCGGGCCCATCACCTCCGGGATCCTGCGCGGGATCGAGGACGGCTGGTTCACCGGGGAGATCGCGGAGTCCGCGTTCCGGTACCAGCAGGCGCTGGAGAAGGGTGAGAAGAGGGTCGTGGGCGTCAACGTCCACACCGGGTCGGTGACCGGGGACCTGGAGATCCTGCGGGTCAGCCATGAGGTGGAGCGGGAGCAGGTCCGGGTGCTGGGCACCCGGAAGGCCGCGCGGGACGAGGCGGCGGTTCGGGGGGCGCTGGACGGGATGCTGGCCGCGGCTCGCTCCGGGGCGAACATGATCGAGCCGATGCTGGACGCGGTGCGGGCCGAGGCGACCCTCGGTGAGATCTGCGGGGTGCTGCGGGACGAGTGGGGGGTGTACACGGAGCCTGCGGGCTTCTAGTGCCGCTGCCCGGGGCGGGCCTCGGTCGCTCGGTGGATCACTGCTGAGACGCGAGGCCCGTCAGTAGTACTCGGGTGAAGCTTCGTACCCATTCCTCGTCCGCCGGCTTGCCGCTCACCAGGGTGCGGTGGACCACCGCGCCCGCGACCATGTCGAAGATGAGGTCACCCGTGCGGGCGGATTCCGCGGGGTCCGGCTCCGGGGGGAGTTCGCCGCGGCGCTGGGCGCGGGCGCGGCCCTCCAGGACCAGGCGCATCTGGCGGTCCACGATGGAGGCGCGGATGCGTTCGCGCAGGGCGTCGTCGCGGGTCGACTCCGCGACCACCGCCATCAGGCCGCTGCGGGCCTCCGGGCGGTCCAGGATCGCCGCGAACTGCAGGACCACGCCCTCGATGTCGGCGGCCAGGCTGCCGCGGTCGGGCAGTTCCAGTTCGTCGAAGAGTTCGGCGACCGCGTCGACCACCAGTTCGTGCTTGCCGGCCCAGCGGCGGTACAGCGTCGTCTTCGCAACCCCGGCCCGCGTCGCCACGTCTCCGAGGGTGAGCTTGGACCAGCCGAGTTCCACCAGCGCCGCACGGGTGGCAGCCAGGATCGCGGCGTCCGCGGCCGCGCTGCGCGGGCGTCCGGTACGGCTGGCGGGGGTGCGGCTCTGCATCCCACGACGATAACCGGCCGTTTCTGTGGGGCCGTGAGGGAGATCACCGGTGCGTGGTGTCGCGGGACCCCCGCATGCCATTACGCTACGACTCGTAGCGAAAGCTCGTGAGGGACGTACACGGGCGACGACCACCGGCGTGGGGTGGGGACCCCGGCGCCAACCACATCGCTTTTTCATTCATGCGCGGGAACGGGGGAGGATAGACGCATGCAGCCACGGAACATGTCCATGAGCGGCGTCGTCGACCTCGCCGCGGTGAAGGCGGCCCAGGAGGCCAAGACCAAGGCCGAGCAGGCGCGCGCCGAAGCCGCCCGGCAGGGCGGGGCGGGGGCCGTCTCCCCGGCCGATCTCGTCATCGATGTCGACGAAGCCGGCTTTGAGCGCGATGTCCTGCAGCGCTCCGCCGAAGTCCCGGTCGTCATCGACTTCTGGGCCGAGTGGTGTCAGCCCTGCAAGCAGCTGAGCCCGGTCCTGGAACGACTGGCCGTCGAGTACAACGGGCGCTTCCTGCTCGCCAAGATCGACGTCGACGCCAACCAGATGTTGATGCAGCAGTTCGGGGTTCAGGGGATCCCCGCCGTGTTCGCGGTCGTCGCCGGGCAGGCGCTGCCGCTCTTCCAGGGGGCCGCCGGGGAGCAGCAGATCCGGCAGACCCTGGACCAGCTGGTGCAGGTCGCCGAGCAGCGCTTCGGGCTGACCGGCCTGACCGTCGACCCGGACGCGCAGCCGGGCGCCGCCGCCGAGCGCGAGGTGCCGGCCGGCCCGTACGACGCCCTGCTGGAGGCCGCCGTACAGGCGCTGGACGCGGGCGACCTGGGTGGGGCCGTCCAGGCGTACAAGAACGTACTGACCGACGACCCGGCCAACACGGAGGCCGCTCTCGGTCTCGCGCAGGCGGAGTTGCTCCAGCGGGTGCAGGGTATGGACCCGCAGCAGGTGCGCAAGGAGGCCGCCGAGAAGCCGGGTGACGTGGACGCGCAGATCGCGGCCGCCGACCTCGACCTGGTGGGCGGTCATGTGGAGGACGCCTTCGGGCGGCTCATCGAGACCGTGCGGCGCACGGTGGGTGACGACCGGGACGCGGTGCGGCGTCGGCTGCTGGAGCTGTTCGAGGTCGTGGGTCCCGAGGATCCGCGGGTGATCGGGGCCCGCCGGGCCCTGGCCCGCGCCCTGTTCTGACCAGTTACTAAACGCCACGGCTTGTGATGCCGGGGTGAAAAATTTGCCGACGAGGCGTCAGGGCGGCCGCGCTTTACCAAATCTTGGTAATCGCGGCCGCTGTTACTCGCAGTAAATCAGGGCCCTTGAACTGTCTGGTTTCGTCCTGAAATAAAGGACTTTGCTCTCCCCCTGGATGCCACCGAGGGTTGCAGTTCGAGACCAGCGGGTCGTTGTTCGGTTATCCGGCCGTTACTAGCGAGTAACGAACCCCCTTGTGCCCGGCGCGAGAATGCACCACGATCGGCGACGCTCGGTCCAATCCCGTACCCCGGCAGCCGGTTGGGTCACGGGAGACTCTGGGTCCCCACCGAGCAGAGTCGGCGGCAGTGGCGCCGGCTCTGGGGCAGGGGGGTCTTCGCCGGAACGGCGGAGCCTGTCCAGCGGTTGTGCGTGATGTGTGTCAGGCGCGACCAGTGGTTGTCGCTCGGGGGTGATCGCCGGTGATTCGGGCGCGGTTCGCGCCTGAAGGGTACGGGCGCTCTCCTTCCCGAGGACGTAGCACTTCTCCCATCCCTGCCTGGCTGAGCCGCCGACTGGGGGCGAGTCCGGGCCAGGAGATGTACGTCCGAGAAGGAGGAAATATGGAGTCCCAGGTGCGTGGCGGGACCAGATGGAAGCGGTTCGCTGTGGTCATGGTGCCCAGCGTCGCCGCAACGGCGTGTGTCGGTGTGGCCCTCGCGCAGGGCGCGCTCGCCGCGTCGTTCAGTGTGTCGGGCCAGGAGTTCAAGGTCACCGCCTCGAAGCTCGAGGGTAAGGACTTCGTCCAGTACGGGGCCATCGACACCGGCTACAGCATGTCGGGCAAGAAGGACGCCGCCCACGCGGTCGCCGTGTCCGGCTTCAGCTCCGCGGACATCACGAACATGTGTCAGTCCGTGGTCACGCCGGACCTGCCGCTGGTGGGCACGGTCACCCTGAAGCTGACCGCCGGCAGTGAAACGCCGGTGCACGCGGAGAACCTCTACATCGACGTCAACGACCTCGATGCGAACGCCACCTTCAGCCACATCGACATCGGTGTTGCGGCGGGGGAGACCAGCAAGGGCATACACCCGGGTGACAAGGCGAACCCGGCCGGTTTCGCCCAGCAGGCCGATTCGGCGGTGCTGACCGACGTGAGCCAGCACGCGTGGGCCACCACGGCGGCGACCTTCAAGCTCAGCGGGCTGCACATGGCGCTGTCGAAGGGCGCCGACGAGTGCCAGATCGTGCACTGAGCACGGGGTGACGGGCGGGGGGCCGACGGACTCCCCGCCCGTTCCGCCTTCACCCGCTTCTTCACGCACCACCCACATCTCCGTCGCAAGTACCACCTCCACCACAGCAAGCCGCACCAGGGAGCTTTCCATGAGCGCCGAGACTCCTGCCGCACCCGGCCAGTTCACTCGCCGGAGGTTGCAGTTCCGCGTCTGGCGGGGCACCCGGCCGTTCTGGGCTGGCCTGTTCGTCATGCTCGGCGGCTTTCCGATCATTTACTTCCCGTACTACCACCTCAAGCTCGGTCATCTGACGCTTGCGATGTCCACCACCGCGGGAGCCGGGTCCCTGATCATCGGCGTGTTGCTCATCGTCCTGGGCTTCACACTCTGGTTCCAGAAGCACGTACGGACGTTCGCCGGCGTGGCCGCGATCCTGCTGGCGCTGGTGTCCCTCCCCGTGTCCAACTTCGGCGGCTTCATCGTGGGCTTCCTCTTCGCCCTCGTCGGCGGCGCGCTGGCCGTCGCCTGGGTGCCGGGCGTGCCGCCCGAGCCGGAGCCGCCGGCGGCGGACGCCCCGGTGGAGGGGGGTGCTCCCGACGCCGTATCGCTGCCGCACCAGGCCGTGGACGAGGTGAGCGAGTCGAAGGACCTGTCAGGAACGAGCCCGGTCAACGGGGCGAACGGGAGGCACAGTGCCGGCTGACGAGGTGACCCACGGGGCCGATGTGGACGCGTCCCGTGCGAGAACCGGGCCCCGCCACGCGGCCCCCAGGAAGCCGCTGTTCGTCAGGTTCCACATGCCGGCCGGCAAGGCGATAGCCTCCGTGGCGATGCCGACGGCGGTGCTGATGGGCCTGGGCTTCACGTCGTCGCTCGCCCTCGCGGACAGCGCCGGCACGTCCAACAGCCAGAAGGCCGCGGACTACAAGGACTGCGTCGCGGCGCTGGACGGCTCCAAGGACGCCTCGGCCTCGCCGTCGCCGTCCGCGAGCGAGTCCACCGCCACGGCCACGCCGACCCCCACGGCGTCCGCCGAGACCCAGGGCAGCAAGACGACGGGCAAGACCTCGTCGTCGGATTCGGGCTCCGGCGACCAGGCAACGCCCACGCCCACGCCGACGGCCACCTCCGGCTCGGGTTCGGACTCCGGCTCCTCGGGATCCGGTGGCGGCAGCACGGCCACGCCGACCCCGTCGGCGTCCCAGAGCAGCGGTGGCACCATCCTGGACACCATCGGCGACACGATCGGTGACATCGGTGACGTCCTCACCGGCGGCAAGACGGACTCCGGTACTTCCGCGAGCCCGACGCCGTCCGCGTCCGGGTCGTCGTCGCCGGCCACGTCGTCCTCGTCCGGCTCCTCGGACAAGGGCAGCGCCGCAGACACCGTCAAGGACACCGCGACCAAGGCCGCCAAGACGGTCACGGACACGGTGAAGAACACCACCGACACGGTCTCCAAGACCGCAGAGGGCACCACCCAGGCGGTCAAGGACGCGGCCGAGTCGGCCACGCCCAGCCCCTCCGCGAGCTCCTCGACGTCGACGGCCGACTGCCCCGCGGCCACCGACGCCGTCAGCGGCGTCGACAACAAGGTGGTGGTGGCGGACGATCCGTGGTACCTGAACGCCAGCTCGCTGCTGCTGAAGGGCGCCGACTACCAGGGCATCGTCGAGGTGAAGACGGCGGGCGGCACCACGAAGAAGGTGCTGAAGTACGTCATCTCCGGCGGGACCGACATCGGTGACCTGCACCAGACGGTCAACGACAAGCAGTCCGGCAAGGTCTACCACGTGCAGGCCGCCAAGGGTTCGACGTCCACCATCCGCAACGGCGACACCGTGATGTACACCCAGAGCATCTCGGGCAACCTGTTCGGCCTGATCCCGGTGACGTTCAGCCCCGACAGCCCGCCCCCGCTGAACATCCCGCTGATCTACTTCACCAACGTGAAGGTGACGCAGGCGGCCCAGTTCGGTGGCGACCTCCACGTGCCCGGCATGCACCTGTACACCACCGACTGAGCACCCCCGCAAACCCGTTCGGGAGCCGCAACACCGTGGCCCGGTCCTCCATCGTGGAAGGCCGGGCCACGATCTTCGGAGGCTCTTTACAGCTTTCGCGTGCGGCTTTGGCTCGAACTCAAGGGCGATTAAGGGTCTCGTAAAGATACGTCCACTGTCATGATGATCTCGTCCCATGGGGAGGGGCGCGGGGGGCGCGTGTTGACCGCACGCGGCACGGACGGGGACCTTTTCATTTCCTGGCTTTCTCGCCGACGCTTCGGCCTGCCTTCCTTCTGTGCGGACGAGACCGACCGTCCGGACTGACCATCCAGGTAGGCATCGACGTGCGAACGACACGAAGAAGACCACACAGACGAAGCCAAGTACGGGGCATGAAACGGGGGTTGGCGGCCGTCGCGCTCGTGACGGCGTCGGCCGTGCTCGGTGGACTCGTCTCAGCGGCCCCCGCGGCCGCCGACGAACCGGGGGACAATCCGGCCAACCCGTACGAACGCACCCTGCGCATCAGCCTCGGCGCTCAGCCCCGCAAGGATCGCTGCCAGGCAGGGCAGGCCGTGCATTTCGGCGGCCCCGAACTGAAGTCGGCCGCGGCGGCGAAGCTCACCGGTACGGACACCGCCCTGCGCGCGTTCGTGACTCCGGACGCCTCGCTCGGCGAGTGGGCGCAGGCCGCCCTCAAGGACAGGGACGCGGGCATCGCGGCTCTGAACGCCTTCCGGGACCGCCAGACGAAGCTGGACGACAGCAACAAGCCGTACCGTGCGGTGAACGACTCGCAGGGCCGCGACTTCTGGGCGCCCGAGTTCGGCCGGGACATCGTCGCCTTCACCCTCGGCACTCAGCAGCAGCTGTACAGCAGGGCTGCCGGGAATCCGACCCCTCACCCCGGCCAGGCATCCCTGGATCAGGCCAAGAAGGTGTTCGACGCCTTCGACACCGGCGACGACGCCTGGGCGAAGGCGTACAAGCCCGTCGCCGGCAACGAACTGTTCGACACCAGTGCCCTGGGCTGCTCCTCGGCCAACAAAGAACATCTGGTGAGGGAAAGGGAGGACAGATGATCGACTTCTCTTTCGAGCCGCGCGCTGACGACGAATCCTGGTCACCGCACTGGCGGCCGCAGGCCCCGGACCTGACGGCCTCGGACTTCTGCCTGAGGTATTTCAAGGCCGACCTGCGGCTCGTCGTCCACGGCGTGGACCTCGGCGTGCGGCTGTTGGGAGAGCCCGTGGTCGACATCGCCCTGCTGCTGGACCACGCGGTGCGAGAGCTGGAGACCCGTGGTGACGTCGCGGTCGAGGCCTCCCTCACCCAGCACGTCTACTCCTTCCGCCGCGAGGCGACGACCGTCAGCCTCACGACGGAGTGGCCGCCGGCCACGGCCGAGCTGACCTGGGAGGAGCTGCGTGGGCTCGCCGAGCGGGCGAAGGCCGAGGCCGTACGGCTGATCACCACCGCCCATCCGGAACTGGGCGGCAACGCGTGGCTTCGGGAGACGGTGGGAGCGCCGCCGACCGGGTGAGGCCACCGCCGCGGGGCCGACCGGCCCCGCCGCGGACCGAGGGCGCCCCCTGCCACAGGGGGCGCCCTCACTGTCGTACAAGGCCCTTGCGGGGAGCGTTACTTGCTCTCGCCGCCCACGTGGTGCACCCGGACCATGTTGGTGGTGCCGGGGACGCCGGGGGGCGAGCCGGCGGTGATGATGACCGTGTCGCCGGGGTTGAAACGGCCCAGCTTGGCCAGCTCCTGGTCGACCATGTCCACCATCTCGTCGGTGCTGTTGACGAAGGGGACGACGTGGGGCTCCACGCCCCAGCTGAGGGCCAGCTGGTTGCGGGTGCCCTCGTCGGTGGTGAAGGCGAGGATCGGCTGGGCCGCGCGGTAGCGGGACAGGCGGCGGGCGGTGTCGCCGGACTGGGTGAAGGCGATCAGCCCCTTGCCGCCGAGGAAGTCGGCGATCTCGCAGGCCGCACGGGCGACCGAACCGCCCTGGGTGCGCGGCTTCTTGCCGGGGACCAGGGGCTGCAGGCCCTTGGAGAGCAGCTCCTGCTCGGCCGCGGTGACGATCTTCGACATCGTCTTGACCGTCTCGACCGGGTAGGCGCCCACCGAGGACTCCGCCGACAGCATGACCGCGTCGGCACCGTCCAGGATCGCGTTGGCCACGTCGGAGGCCTCGGCGCGGGTCGGCCGGGAGTTGGTGATCATCGACTCCATCATCTGGGTCGCCACGATCACCGGCTTGGCGTTGCGCCGGCACATCTCCACCAGGCGCTTCTGCACCATCGGGACCTTCTCCAGCGGGTACTCGACGGCCAGGTCACCGCGGGCGACCATCACGCCGTCGAACGCCAGGACGACGTCCTCCATGTTGTCGACCGCCTGCGGCTTCTCCACCTTGGCGATCACCGGGACCCGGCGGCCCTCCTCGTCCATCACGCGGTGGACGTCGTTGACGTCCTTGGCGTCGCGGACGAAGGACAGGGCGACCATGTCGCAGCCCATGCGGAGGGCGAAGCGCAGGTCCTCGATGTCCTTCTCGGACAGCGCCGGGACGTTGACCGCCGCACCGGGCAGGTTGATGCCCTTGTGGTCGGAGACGACACCGCCCTCGATGACGATCGTCCGCACCCGCGGACCCTCGACGTCCAGGACCTTCAGCTCGACGTTGCCGTCGTTGATGAGGACCTGGTCGCCGCGCGAGACGTCGCCCGGCAGCCCCTTGTACGTCGTACCGCAGATGTGCTTGTCGCCCGGTACGTCCTCGGTCGTGATGACGAACTCGTCACCGCGCTCCAGCTCGACCGGACCCTCGGCGAAGGTCTCCAGGCGGATCTTCGGGCCCTGCAGGTCGGCGAGGACACCGATGGCCCGGCCGGTCTCCTTCGAGGCCGCACGGACGCGGTCGTACCGCGCCTGGTGCTCGGCGTGGGTGCCGTGGCTGAAGTTGAAGCGGGCCACATTCATACCCGCCTCGATCATGGCGACGAGCATCTCGTGGGAGTCGACCGCGGGGCCGAGAGTACAGACGATTTTCGAACGGCGCATGGGGCGATCCTATCGGTTTGTTTCGCTGCGGAATATTCCGTCTGGCGGAAGATACAAATGGGCGGACATGCGCTCAGGCGTGTTACTGCCGTGTATTACTCAGCTCCACTGCTCAGCTGTACTGCCTATTGCTCAATTGCTCTTTTCGACCAGTGCGTAGGTCTGCGTGGCGATCTCCAGTTCCTCGTCGGTCGGCACCACGGCGACCGCGACCCGCCCGGACTCGGGCGAGATCAGCCGCGGCTCGTCGCCGCGTACGGCGTTCAGCTCGCCGTCGACCGCCAGGCCCAGCCCCTCCAGGCCCGCGAGCGCAGCCTCCCGCACCGGCGCCGCGTTCTCGCCGACCCCGGCCGTGAACGCGACCGCGTCCACCCGGCCGAGCACCGCGTAATAGGCGCCGATGTACTTCTTGAGCCGGTGAATGTAAATGTCGAAGGCGAGCGCGGCCGCTTCGTCGCCCTCGTCGATCCGGCGGCGGATCTCCCGCATGTCATTGTCCCCGCACAGGCCGAACAGACCGCTCCTCTTGTTGAGAAGAGTGTCGATCTCGTCCATGGACATTCCGCCAACACGCGCCAAATGGAAGATGACGGCGGGATCCAGGTCGCCCGAGCGCGTACCCATCACGAGGCCCTCCAACGGCGTCAGCCCCATGGAGGTGTCCACGCACCGGCCCTTCTCCACCGCCGACGCCGAGGCGCCGTTGCCGAGATGCAGCACGATCAGGTTCACCTCCGACGGGTCCTTGCCCAGCAGCCGCGCGGTCTCCCGGGAGACGTACGCGTGCGAGGTGCCGTGGAAGCCGTAACGGCGGATGCGGTGCCGGTCCGCGATCTTCGGGTCGATCGCGTAGCGGGCCGCGGACTCCGGCATGGTGGTGTGGAACGCCGTGTCGAAGACGGCGACCTGCGGCAGGTCGGGGCGCAGCGCCCGCGCGGTGCGGATGCCGGTGAGGTTGGCCGGGTTGTGCAGCGGCGCGACGGGGATCAGCCGCTCGATCTCGGCGAGCACCTCGTCGTCGATGACGGTGGGCTCGGTGAAGAACATGCCGCCGTGCACCACCCGGTGCCCGATCGCGGCCAGCTCCGGCGAGTCCAGGCCCAGGCCGTCCCGGCCCAGCTCCTCGGCGACCGCCTTGAGGGCCGCGTCGTGGTCGGCGATCGGGCCGCTGTGCTCACGGGTCTCGCCCGTGGTGCGGCAGGTGTGCTTGAGCCGGGAGGTCTGCTCGCCGATCCGCTCGACCAGACCCACCGCCAGCCGGCTGCTGTCGCGCATGTCGAGCAGCTGGTACTTCACCGACGAGGAGCCGGAGTTGAGGACGAGGACTCGGGTCGGGGTGATCACTGCTCGGACGCCTTCTCGCTCGGGTTCTGGGCCTGGATCGCCGTGATGGCGACGGTGTTGACGATGTCCTGGACGAGCGCGCCGCGGGACAGGTCGTTGACCGGCTTGCGCAGGCCCTGCAGGACCGGCCCGACGGCGATCGCGCCGGCCGAGCGCTGCACGGCCTTGTAGGTGTTGTTGCCGGTGTTGAGGTCGGGGAAGATCAGCACGCTGGCCTGCCCGGCGACCTCGGACTCGGGCAGCTTGGTTGCGGCGACGGACGGCTCCACGGCCGCGTCGTACTGGATCGGCCCCTCGATCTTCAGGTCGGCCCGCCGCGAGCGCACCAGCTCGGTCGCCTCGCGCACCTTGTCGACGTCGGCGCCCGAGCCCGACGTACCGGTCGAGTACGAAAGCATCGCGATCCGCGGCTCCACGCCGAACTGCGCCGCCGTGGCCGCCGACTGGATGGCGATGTCCGCCAGCTGCTCGGCGTTCGGGTCGGGGTTGACCGCGCAGTCGCCGTAGACCAGCACCTTGTCGGCCAGGCACATGAAGAAGACGGACGACACGATCGAGGAGTCCGGCCGGGTCTTGATGATCTCGAAGGCGGGCCGGATGGTGGCCGCCGTGGAGTGCACCGAGCCCGACACCATGCCGTCGGCCAGCCCCTCCTGGACCATCAGGGTGCCGAAGTAGTTCGCGTCGGAGACGACGTCGTAGGCCAGCTCCACCGTCACGCCCCTGTGGGCGCGCAACCGGGCGTACTGCTCGGCGAAGCCGTCGCGCAGCTCGCTGGTGGCCGGGTCGATCAGCTGGGTGTCGCCGAGGTCGATGCCCAGGTCGGCGGCCTTCTTGCGGATCTTGTCGACCGGGCCGAGCAGGGTCAGGTCGCACACGCCTCGGCGCAGCAGAACCTCGGCCGCGTGCAGCACCCGCTCCTCGGTGCCCTCCGGCAGAACGACCCTTCGCTTGTCGGAGCGGGCCTGTTCGAGCAGCTTGTGCTCGAACATCATCGGGGTGACCCGGTCGCTGCTGGGCGCCGAGACCCGGCGGGCCAGCTCGGCGGTGTCGGCGTACCGCTCGAACAGGCCGAGCGCGGTCTCCGCCTTGCGCGGGGTGGCCGCGGTCATCTTCCCCTCCATGGCGAAGAGGTGCTCGGCGGTGGGGAAACTGGTGCCGGAGACCGAGATCACCGGGGTGCCCGGGGCGAGCCGGGCGGCCAGCGTGAGGATCTCCTCGCTCGGCACCTCGTTCAGGGTGAGCACCACGCCGGCTATCGGCGGGGTGCCGGCGCTGTGCGCGGCCAGCGCGCCCACGACCAGGTCGGCGCGGTCGCCCGGGGTCACGACCAGGCAGCCCGGGGTCAGGGCGCTCAGGAAGTTCGGCAGCATCGCACCGCCGAAGACGAAGCCCAGCGCGTCCCGGGCGAGCCCGGAGTCGTCGCCGAGCAGCACCTTGGCGCCGAGGGTCTGGGCGATCTGCGCGACGGTCGGCGCGGCCAGCGCGGGCTCGTCGGGCACCACGTAGCAGGGCACCGGCAGACGGTCCGCGAGCCGCTCGGCGATCGCGTCGCGGTCCTCACGGGCCACCCGGTTGGTGACCATGGCGAGGACGTCGCAGCCCAGCCCGTCGTACGCGCGGTAGGCGTTGACGGTCTCGGCGAGCACGGCCTCGGCCGTCTGCTTGCGGCCACCCACCACCGGGATCACGGAGGCGCCGAACTCGTTGGCGAGTCGGGCGTTCAAGGACAGCTCGTCCGGCAGCTGGGTGTCGGCGAAGTCGGTGCCGAGGACGAGGACCACGTCGTAGTCCCGGGCCACCAGGTGGAAGCGGTCGACCAGCGCGGAGACCAGCTCGTCCGTGCCCTGCTCGGCCTGGAGCGCGGACGCTTCGAGGTAGTCCATGCCGTAGACGGTCGCCGGGTCCTGGGAGAGGCGGTACCGCGACCGCAGCAGCTCGAACATCCGATCGGGTCGGTCGTGCACGAGCGGGCGGAACACACCCACCCGGTCGACCTGCCGGGTCAGCAGCTCCATGACCCCCAGTTCCACGACCTGGCGGCCGTCGCCGCGGTCGATCCCGGTGACGTACACGCTGCGCGTCACGTGTGCACTCCGTTTCCTGTGGCTGGTCGGTGTGTCTCGGCGGTGCTGTCTCGTCTACGGCATAAAAATCGCCCACCAAGGTGAGCAGAACCCTCTTGACAATACCCCCCGTGCCGGATAAGGCGCCCGCCAGGACTTCACCGCTCCGGCGGACGTGAAAGAATCGGCACTGGCTCACCGGCACCGAAAGCGAGCAGGAGACACAGCACGATGCGCATCGGAGTTCTCACCGCAGGCGGCGACTGCCCCGGCCTGAACGCCGTGATCCGTTCGGTCGTGCACCGGGCGGTGGCGCAGTACGGCGACGAGGTCATCGGCTTCGAGGACGGCTACCGGGGTCTGCTCGACCGCCACTACCGGTCCCTCGACCTGGACGCGGTCAGCGGCATCCTGGCCCGCGGCGGCACCATCCTCGGCTCCTCCCGCCTGGAGCGCGACCGGCTGCGCGAGGCCTGCGAGCGCGCCACCGACATGGTCGAGGAGTTCGGCATCGACGCGCTGATCCCGATCGGCGGCGAGGGCACGCTGACCGCGGCCCGCATGCTCTCCGACGCGGGCCTGCCGGTGGTCGGCGTCCCCAAGACCATCGACAACGACATCTCCTCCACGGACCGCACCTTCGGCTTCGACACCGCCGTCGGCGTCGCCACCGAGGCCATGGACCGCCTGAAGACCACGGCCGAGTCCCACCAGCGCGTGATGGTCGTCGAGGTCATGGGCCGGCACGCCGGCTGGATCGCCCTGGAGTCCGGCATGGCCGCCGGCGCCCACGGCATCTGCCTGCCCGAGCGCCCCTTCGACCCCGCCGACCTGGTCAAGATGGTCGAGGAGCGCTTCTCCCGCGGCAAGAAGTTCGCCGTCATCTGCGTCGCCGAGGGCGCCCACCCCGCCGACGGCACCATGGACTACGGCAAGGGCGAGATCGACCAGTACGGCCACGAGCGCTTCCAGGGCATCGGCACCGCGCTCGCCTTCGAGCTGGAGCGGCGCCTCGGCAAGGAGTCCAAGCCGGTCATCCTCGGCCACATCCAGCGCGGCGGCGTCCCGACCGCGTACGACCGCGTCCTCGCCACCCGCTTCGGCTGGCACGCCGTCGAGGCCGCACACCGCGGCGACTTCGGCAGGATGACCGCACTGCGCGGCAACGACATCATGATGGTGCCGCTCGCGGAGGCGGTCACCGAGCTGAAGACGGTCCCGAAGGACCGCATGGACGAGGCCGAGTCGGTCTTCTAGCCGTACCTGTTTCGACTAGCCGTTCCTGTTCTCGACGGCCGTCCAGAAGATCTCCACGATCCGGCCGAGGAAGTCCTGGCCGGACTGGCTCGCCTCGCTGCCGCCGCCGCCCCAGCTGAGGGTGGCGGCCATGTGCCCCTGGTAGTCCTGGTGCAGCTCCTGCAGTACGTCCTCCAGGACTCCCCGGTCCAGGGGCGCGACCTTCGCCACCGGGCGCACATAGGCCTGCCAGCGGGTGGTCACTGCGCTGTGCAGCAGCTCGGCGAGCTTCTTCTCGCGGCCCGTGACGGCCACGAAGTCGGGCAGGGGCAGCTCCAACACCTGGGCGAGCGCGGCCGACTGGCGCTCGTTGCCCCGCCACTCCCCGCTCTCCTCCATGCGCAGATACCCGGGCAGGTCCATGCCGAGGGCGTGGGCCACGTCCTCGGACGCGATCTCGCGGGCGATGCGGTGCTCGCGCAGAGTGCGGGGCCTGCCGATCAGTTCACCCGGAGAACACCACAGCACACCCGCGAGGGCGGTGAGTTCGGGATTGCCGGGAGAGGCGATCCCGCGTTCCCAGGCGACGACGAGGTCCGGGGTGACATACGGCATCCCGTACGACGCACGCATCCCGTAGGCGACGTGCTCGGGCCCCATGCCGAGGGCGGTACGGAGCCTGCGGGCGGCCGGGGCGTTGAACGGGGGAGCCGAAGGGTTCGGTTGGGCTGAGGGTTGGCGCACCTCGCAAAAGGTAGGGAGCTACCCGCGGGTTGACTACGGGCCGTTCCGACAGGATCACTGATTGTAGGAACGTACGGTTCCGGCCGTTCGGCACCTTCCGGCCGTTCGGTAGGTAACGGGCGGATCTCCCCTGCCCGCTATCCCTTGACCGCGCCACCGAGCGCGAATCCACCCCCCAGCCGCCGCGCCACGAGCACGTACACAAGGACCGCTTCAAGGGCGTCGGGCACTTCGACACCGTGGTGTTCCCGAAGGACGGCGACGGCTGCCGCTGGGACTCCACCCCGCGCGCCCCGCACACCCGCGTGCGTCTCCAGGGCGTCGGGCACGTCCGGGTGCACCAGCACCGGCTCGTGCAGGGCCGGGTGAAGACGATCAGCGTCAAGCGCGAGGGGAGCCGCTGGTACGTTGTCCTCTCCTGCGGCGACGTTCCCGCCGAGCCACTCCTGCCCACCGGCGCGGTGGTCGGCATCGACATGGGCACCACGCACTTCCTGACCACATCGGACGGCGAGCACGTCGCCAACCCCCGATTCCTCGACGCGGCAGCCGCCGAGCTGGCCGACGCGCAGCGGCACTTGGCGACCTTCCCCAGGCGCACCCAGCAGCGCACCAAGAAGCACCGCGCCGCGGCTCGTAAGGTCGCCAAGCTGCACGCCAAGATCCGCAGGCAACGCCTCGACTTCCACCACAAGACCGCGCTCGCCCTAGTCCGCGATCACGACGCGATCGGGCACGAGCGGCTGAACACGGCAGGCATGACCTGTGCACCCAAGCCCAAGCCCGACCCCGAGACGCCAGGCGTCTTCCTGTCGAACGGCGCCGCCGCGAAGGCCGGGGCTCAACCGCAGCATTCTCGACGCGGGTTGGGCGCAGTTCCTCGGAATCCTGGCGGACAAGGCTGAGAGCGCCGGTCGCCTCGTGGTTCCGGTGGATGCGCGCAACACCTCTCGCACGTGCCTTGCCTGCGGTTATGTTGCGAAGGAGAACCGTGCCACCCAGGCGAAGTTCGAATGCGTCACGTGCGGGTTCACAGCGAACGCGGACCGCGTAGGCGCGACGAACGTCCTCAATAGGGCCGGGCTGGTCCTCTGTGTCGTGGCCTAGCCACCGACTCAGGAAGCCCGCGACTTTGGTCGTGGGTGGAGTCACGAAGTTCTTCATCAGCCAGCCCTCGGGACAGACAGCTGCTGGGGGCGATGCGCACAGTGTCCTCTTGTTCCGTGGTGCTGGGGTCAGATGGTCAGACGCTTGCGAGCCAGAGTTCGAGCAGAGCTTCCCGCTCGCGTGACCGGAGGACCCTTTCCGGCCGGGTCTGTGCCCACCACTCGGTCATGACGGCGGGCGTGGCGGCGCCTTCGGTGAAGTGGCCGATCAACTGGTGGGAGAGATCGGCCTCGCGGGGGGAGTAGGCGACGGCGGCGCTGGAGTAGACAGGCGTCTGGAGCGTGTTGTCGGGCGTGGTGATGGAGACGGTCATCTCGGTGGGACTGCCCGGCACCCAGGCGTCCAGGGCTGCTGCGGCGAAGCTCGCGGCGTTGGTTGCCCATCGTTGCAGAGTGGAGCGGGTCGGGACTTCGGTGACCTCGAGGCCGACGATGTCGGACCATGACCACTCGCGTGGGTGCGGACCGGTGACGTGGAGCCCTGATGCCCGGAGAACCACGTTGGGGGCCGGTGCCGTTGCCGGCGCCCCCAGGTAGACGCTGTCTGCTGTGACCCAGAACAGTCCCACCGTGGTGCCGTCGTTGCCGGGTTGGAGTGCCGGGGTTGCTTCCATTTCCTGTCTGTCTCTCCTTGATCGGCTCGGTGAGCAGTGAGCTCGCACGGCGCCCGGCACCGATGCGCCGTTTCCGGCCAACGGTGTCGGGAAGGCTATGCGGACTCCTCTGCGAGGGCGCCTTCGCGGGCGTGGTCGTTCTGGTCTCCCTTGTGCCGGACTCGCCGGCTCAGCCGGGCCGCCCAGTCACTCACGACGGAGACGGCCTTGCCGAGTTCCTTGTCGAGGAACACGAGGTCGCAGGGCGATCATCGTCAGAGTAAAGCCGGTCAGGCCCATGAACAGTGCGATGGCGACGTGGAAGCTGATCGACATGGCGGCGGCCCAGGGACGCAGTGTCGGTACCAGCACGCCGACGGGGAAGTAGACGAGGAAGAAGACGGTCACGTACGACCCGGCCACGACCAGGGAGTCATGGTGGCAGATGAGGTTCGAGACGCCGGGGAGCATGAACTCCGGAGCACGTGGAACAGGGCTGTGCCGTCCTGCCCCATCTGTCCCTGCACCTTGTACAGCCCGCTGACCATGTACACCAGGCAATCTGGGAGGCGATGGCCACAACGCCGAGATTGTGCAGAGACGTTGCCAGTGAGCGCATGTCGTCGGCAGACGCCGGACGAGCCTGTCCGCGAGGCCGGAGCCGAAGGAGAACCGGTCGTAGCAGCGCGAGGCCAGGAGCATCGGGAGCACCAGGTAGGCGAGGTTGTCGCTGCCGTCCAGCAGGACCGGCTGACGCCCGTAGAGGGACCACAGGAAAACCCAGTGGCAAACAAGTCCGCCCCTGCCGCCACGTGGTCAGCATGCCGCCCTGTCAGTACCGAATGGCCGGTGCTTCAGCGACGCCCACGTCGGCTCGAATACTTGCGCAGCCGGGACCGATGTTTCTCGCCAGCAGCGATCTTGTGCGACCGAAAACGATCAACGGCGGTTGGTCGAAAATATGCGGTCGCGGCGGCAGGATCACGCTCGCAGCGGGACCGGGTGCTCACCGGCCTCCGGCCTGCTTCCCGACGACGGGCCCGTAGAAGGTCCCGCCCCGGAAGTCGATGTGTTCGCCCCTGTAGCCCCCTTGGGGCACCTCGTCGGAGCCGCCGGAGCTCCCGCCACGCGGTCGGTACTTGCGCAGCACCGCGAAGGCCACGGCCGCCGCCTGGGAAGCCGCGCGCTGCTGGGAACCTCCTGCGTCGGCCGCGGACTTCTCGACGTTCGCGTGGTCGCTGATGCCTCGGACGACAAGCGCGTCCCGCCCCTCCAGATGCGCCGCGTGCGCCGCCCCCGATCCCTCCATCTCGAACGCGATCGCGTCGTTGTAGTGCTCGCGGACGTGCCGGGCGATCTCGGACTCGGCGTCGGCCAGGACGACGTCCCCCGAGGCGATGGGCTTGAAGTGGGCCCGTACCTCCGGCATGTCCCGCACGGTGGAACGCGCCGCCTGCACCAGCGCGTTGGAGCCGAACCACGCCTCGGGACGCACCTGAAGGCCCTCGGGCGTGACCTTCCCGCCATGGATGCCGTACACCTTCGTGCCCACCACGACGTCGCCGAGCTCGATGTCCTCCTTGAGAGCGCCGGCGACTCCGACGAAGAGGACGGCCTGCGGTCGCAGCCAGCCGATGAGGGAGGAGGTGAGTGCCGCGGTGTTCCTGGCGCCCTCGCCCAGCTCGGCGGCGGCCACCTGCCATGACGTATCCCGCAGCCGACCCACCTCCACGAAGGTCCCGTTGTCCGGGTGGGCTCGTTCCTCCCGCTCCTCGATGTACTCCCGCACCGCCGCGTACTCCAACGCCAACGCGGTCAGGACCAGAACAGTGGGCTTCGTCTCCGGCACACTCTTAAGGTACTGCTGGGGAAGGGGGCCGAGTGGCCGAACGTGACGTGACCGTGGGGCAGTTGCTGCTCACCGAGTACCAGACGATCAAGGACGAGCAGAAGACGCGGATCGGGTTCCGGGACAATCTGCTGTACGTCACCCTCACCGTCGTGGCCGCCGTGATCGCCGCCGCCGCGCAGGCCAAGCAGGCCGCGATGTTGCTGGCGCTGCCGCCGGTGTGCGTCGTGCTCGGGTGGACGTATCTCGTCAATGACCAGAAGATCTCGGCTATCGGGGCGTATGTACGGGGGGAATTGGGGCCCCGGCTTGCCGAGATGGTCCAGGTGGAGGGGGCCGAGGTCTTCAAGTGGGAGGCGGCCCATCGGGGGGATGCACGACGGGTCTCACGGAAGGTCGCGCAGTGTGTGGTGGACCTGCTGGCCTTCTGCGTCGTGCCGTTGAGCGCGCTCGTCGTGTACTGGGTGGGGGATGACGTCTCGGCGGGGCTGGTGGTGCTGTCCTTGCTGGAGGCGGTCTCGGTGGTGGGGCTGGGAGTGTACATCGTCCAGTACGCCGTGCCGTTCGGGGTGGGGGCGACGCCGGGTGAGTGATCACATCGACTTCCAGGGCGGGGAGTTCGAGGACTGGTACGGAGCAGGCCAGACCCTCGAAGACTTGGCCTCCACCTGCCAAACCACCCACCGCACCGCCGAAGCCCGCACTCATGCCGGCATCCTCACCGCCCCCGCTCCACCCCCCTCACCCACCTATAAACCAACTCCGGCCTCCCCACCTGCCCATAAACCGGCTTCCGCTCAGCCCTCCCCGCCTCCACAAGGTGCTCCAGATACCGCCGAGCAGTGATCCGCGAGATCCCCACCGCCTCCGCAACCCCCGCCGCTGTAACCCCCTCCGACGCCTCCCGCAAAGCACTCGTGACCCGCTCCAGCGTCGGCCCGCTCAACCCCTTCGGCAGCGCCGCAGGCGAAGGCGCCCGCAACACCGCCAGCGCCCGGTCCACCTCGTCCTGCCCGCTCGCCTCGCCCACCGCCGCGTGGAACTCCGCGTACCGCACGAGCCGGTCCCGCAGCGTCGCGAACGTGAACGGCTTCAGGACGTACTGGACCACCCCCAGCGAAACCCCCTCCCGCACCACCGCGAGATCCCGCGCCGACGTGACCGCGATGACGTCCGCCTGATGCCCGGCCGCCCGCAGCGACCGCGCCAGCTGCAGCCCGTGCACATCCGGCAGGTGCAGGTCCAGCAGAAGCAGGTCCACGGCCGTACGGTCCAGGATCCGCCGCGCCTCCGCCCCCGTGTGCGCCTTCCCCACCGCCACGAACCCCGGCACCCGCCCGACGTACATCACATGCGCGTCCGCGGCCACCGGGTCGTCCTCGACGACGAGGACGCGGATGGGCTGGGGCTGCTGCTCGTTCGTCATCTGCCGCCACCCACCGATGTGCGCAACGGCAACCGCACCTCGAACACCGCTCCGCCCACCCCCTCCTCTTCGGACTCCGCCACCGTCAACGTCCCGTCGAGCCGGGTGACCGCCTGCCGGACCAGGGCCAGTCCCAGGCCTCGCCCGCCGGGTCCCGCCGGCTTCGTCGAGAACCCCCGTTGGAATACCAGGTCGGCATGGGCGGGGTCGACACCGGGCCCGGTGTCCGACACGCGCAGCACCAGTTCGGAGTCCGAGGCGTACGCCGTCACGGTGACCCTCGCACCCACACTGCCCTGCGCCGCGTCCACCGCGTTGTCGACCAGGTTGCCGAGGACCGTCACCAGGTCCCTGGCCGACAGCTCGGCGGGGAGCACGCCGTCGTCCAGCCGGCTGTCCGCCGACACCACCAGCTCGACGCCCCGCTCGTTCGCCTGGGCCGTCTTGCCCAGCAGCAGGGCGGCGAGCACCGGCTCGCTCACGGCGGCCACCACCTGGTCGGTGAGGGCCTGGGCCAGCTCCAGTTCCGCCGTCGCGAAGTCCACGGCCTCCTGCGCCCGGCCCAGCTCGATCAGCGAGACGACCGTGTGGAGGCGGTTCGCCGCCTCATGAGCCTGCGAGCGCAGGGCCTGGGTGAAGCCCCGCTCCGAGTCCAACTCGCCCATCAGGGACTGGAGTTCGGTGACATCCCTGAGCGTCGCCACCGTTCCGCGCCGCTCTCCCCCCGACACCGGTGAGGTGTTCACCACCAGCACCCGGGACGCCGTCAGGTGCACCTCGTCCACGCGCGGCTCCGACGACAGCAGCGCCCCGGTCAGCGGTGCGGGCAGGCCGAGGTCGGCCACCGACCTGCCGATCACGTCCTCCTCCTCGCCCACCCCGAGCAGCTCCCGGCCGCCGTCGTTGATCAGCGCCACCCTGTACTGACCGTCCAGCATCAGCAGCCCCTCGCGGACCGCGTGCAGCGCCGCCTGGTGGTAGTCGTGCATCCGGCTCAGCTCGGTCGCGTTCATGCCATGGGTGTGGCGGCGCAGGCGGGCGTTGACCACGTACGTGCCGACCGCGCCCAGCAGCAGTGCGCCGCCGGCCACCCCGAGCAGGGCCGTGACCTGGCCCCGGACCCGCGCGCTGATCGCCTCGACCTTGATGCCGGCGCTGACCAGGCCGATGACCCTGCCGTTCTCCTCCACCGGGGTGACCGCGCGGACGGAGGCGCCGAGGGTGCCGGTGTAGGTCTCGGTGAAGGTGCGGCCGTGCTGGGCGGGGCCGATGCGGCCGAGGAAGTGCTTGCCGATCTGCTTCTCGTCGGGGTGGGTCCAGCGGATCCCGGACGGGGTCATGATCGTCACGAAGTCGACGTTCGAGTCCCGCATGACCTGCATCGCGTAGGGCTGGAGCCGCTTGGTGGGATCGGGGGTGTGGATCGCCGAGCGGACCGAGGGGGAGTCCGCGATCGAGCGGGCCACGGCCGTCGCGTGCCGGGCGGCCGCGTCCTCGGCCTGCCGTTCGTCGCTGACGTAGGTGAACAGCGCGTACCCGGCCACGACCACCGCTATCAGCACGGCCTGCATGGCGAACAGCTGGCCGGCCAGGCTGCGGGGGCGGGGGAGGGACGGGAGGCGCATGTCAGCAGTGTGCCTCTCGGGTCAAGCATGAACTAAATGAACGGAAGGGTGACCGCCCTCACAGACCGGGAGATAGTCCAGGCATCCCCCACAACCCCCGGACGTGAGCCGCACGCCGGTGATGCCGACGAAGACGTCAAGGAGGGCAGCCGTGGCCGCCAGTTCCCCCGATACGGCACCTGCCGCACCCCGCGTGAAGCGGGACCGGACCCATTACCTGTACATCGCCGTCATTGTGGCGGTCGCGCTCGGTATCGCCGTGGGGCTCATCTGGCCCGATGCCGGAGTCGAGCTGAAGCCGCTGGGCACCGGCTTCGTGAACCTGATCAAGATGATGATCTCGCCGATCATCTTCTGCACGATCGTGCTCGGTATCGGTTCCGTACGGAAGGCCGCGAAGGTCGGTGCCGTCGGCGGTATCGCGCTCGGCTACTTCCTCGTGATGTCGCTGGTCGCCCTCGCCATCGGCCTCGTCGTCGGCAACGTCCTGCACCCGGGTGACGGGCTGCACATCACCAACGCCATCAAGGCGACCGGGCACGACCAGGTGTCCCCCGACGCGCTGCCGCCGGTCGACTTCGTCCTGTCGATCATCCCGGTCACCTTCGTGTCCGCGTTCACCGAGGGCCAGGTGCTGCAGACCCTGCTGGTCGCGTTGCTCGCCGGGTTCGCGCTGCAGGCCATGGGGCCGGTCGGGCAGCCGGTGCTGCGGGGCATCGAGCACATCCAGCGGCTGGTCTTCCGCATCCTGTCCATGGTCATGTGGGCCGCGCCGATCGGCGCCTTCGGTGCCATCGCCGCCGTCGTCGGCTCCGCGGGACTGGACGCGCTGAAGAGCCTCGCCGTGCTGATGCTCGGGTTCTACGTGACCTGCTTCCTGTTCGTCTTCATCGTGCTCGGCGCGCTGCTGCGGATCGTCGCGGGGCTGAACATCTTCACGCTCTTCAAGTACCTCGCCCGCGAGTTCCTGCTGATCCTGTCGACCTCCTCCTCCGAGTCCGCGCTGCCGCGGCTCATCGCGAAGATGGAACACCTGGGCATCAGCAAGCCGGTCGTCGGCATCACCGTGCCGACCGGTTACTCCTTCAACCTCGACGGCACCATGATCTACATGACCATGGCGTCGCTCTACATCGCCGACGCCCTGGGCACCCCGATGTCCATCGGCGAGCAGATCCCGCTGCTGCTCTTCCTGCTGCTGGCCTCCAAGGGCGCGGCGGGCGTCAGCGGCGCGGGTCTGGCCACCCTGGCCGGCGGTCTGCAGTCGCACAAGCCCGCGCTGGTCGACGGCGTCGGCCTGATCGTCGGCATCGACCGCTTCATGAGCGAGGCGCGTGCGCTGACGAACTTCGCGGGCAACGCGGTCGCCACCGTCCTGGTCGGCACCTGGACGAAGGAGATCGACAAGAGCCGGGTCAGGCAGGTCCTCGCCGGTGAGCTGCCGTTCGACGAGACGAGCCTGCTGGACGAGCACGAGGCCGCGGCCAAGGAGCTTCCCGAGCCCCGTGAGGACGGCGAGAAGGAGCTGGCCAAGGCCTGACCTCTGAGAAAGCTCCGGACGTCCGGCCCCGCCTGAACCCGGGCCGGGCGTCCGGTGACGGCCGCCGGGCGGCTGGGTCTCCCCCCGTTGGCCCAGCCGCCCGGCTTTCCCGTTTCGACGGTCAGCGGCGCTCCACCACAGCTGCCGGGCCGCGCGAGGCCGCCGTGCCGGACGAAGCCGCCGTACAGGAGCAGAAGGCCGAGGAGAGGGAACCGGTGGGGAGCGCAGCCGGCTGCCCCCTCACTGCGTCTTCTCACCCGCGTCGTCTAACGTGCCGTGCCAGAACCGGAACGGCACGTTCGCGCGTGGCGTCAATACGTACATGGAGGCACGGGGGATGAAGATCGACTGGGACCGGCGGACCTGCGCGCGGAAGGGGCATGTGACCTACGCGCCCGACGACCCGCGGCTGCGGGTACGGCTGCACGCGCAGACCGAGCTCGGTGACGTGTGGCGCTGCCTGCGCTGCGGGGACTTCGCGCTGGGTGAGCCGCACGGCTCGGGGCCGGCCGACGAGGCGCCGCTGGTGGCGCGCGGGAAGGTGCTGCGGGACCTGTTCATCCTGCGCTTCCTGGCGATCGAGCGGGCGGTGCGCGGGGTGTTCATCGTGCTGGTCGCGGTCGCGGTGTGGAAGTTCAGCAACAGCCAGGACGCGGTACGCCGGCTCTTCAACGAGAATCTGGACGTCTTCCGGCCGGTGTTCCGGCACTTCCACTACGACCTCGACCACTCACCCGTCGTCGGCTCCATCCAGAAGGCCTTCGGCTACAAGCACTCCACGCTGCTGCTGGTCGCGGCCCTGCTCCTCGCCTACGCGCTGATCGAACTGGTCGAGGCGGTCGGCCTCTGGTACGCCAAGCGCTGGGCGGAGTACCTGACGGTGGTGGCCACCGCCGCCTTCCTCCCGCTGGAGATCTACGAACTCACCGAGCACATCAGCTGGCTGAAGATCGCCACCCTCGTCCTCAACATCCTCGCGGTCCTCTACATCGCCCTGACCAAGCGCCTGTTCGGCCTGCGCGGCGGCCGCAGGAAGTTCGAGGAGGAGCGGCACAGCGCGTCCCTGATGGAGGTGGAGGAGTCGGCCGGGGTGGCCGTCTGACCGTCCGGGGTGCCGGGGCCCGGGCCGGATCAGGCCGTCAGGAGCCCGATTCCCAAGCTGACCACGCCTATGGCGAGCGCGCCGGCCCCGGCCCACACCAGCGCGAACATCCCGTTCGGGCGGTCGATGTCGCCGGGGCCCATGGAGGAGGCGAAGAAGCCGCCGGGCAGCAGGACCGCCGAGGCCGGGACCCCGAGGCGCGCGATCCAGCCGACCGGGCCGGACAGTCCGGCCGCGTCGGCGTACAGCAGACACACCAGGCTGAGGATGACCAGCACACCGGCGTGCGCGTGGCCCGCTCGGGCGAACGCCTTCTGGAACGGTGTCATCGGCACCATGCCGCGCACGATGCGGGTCATGAACCAGCCGCCGATCTCGATGGTCGGAACGGTGAGCAGGACGATGCCGGCGAGGATGCGGCCGGCGTCGGTGAGGTGCGGGGCGTCCATGGGAAACTCCTGGCTTCATGGGGCGGTGGTGGGGTGGTTCTTCGGACCGTGCCAATTCCCGCGGAGGGGGATTCACGGCGTCCGCGTGGTCCGCGTCAGCCGTGTCAGCTCTTCTTCGCTCAGCACCAGGTTCGCCGCACCGGCCGAGTCCTGGGCAGTCTCCGGACGGCTTGAGCCAGGGATCGGGATCACGGTCGGGGAGAGGGACAACAGCCAGGCGAGGCCGACCTGTTGGGGGCTCACCCCACGCTCCCGGGCCACCTGGTGGAACGTGGCGAACCGGTCCGCGGAGCCCGCGGGCCGTGACGGCCCGTCCAGTGAACTGCGCGAGATCCCGCCCAGCGGGCTCCAGGGCAGGAACGCCATTCCCAGCTCCGCGCACAGCCGCAACTCGGGTTCGCTGTCCCGGACTTCGGGGGAGTAGCGGTTCTGGACCGACGCCAGCCGGTCGCCGAGGATCGCGCGGGCGCGGTGGATCTGGTCCGTGGTGACGTTGGAGAGGCCCGCCAGGCGGATCTTGCCCTCGTCCAGCAGGTCGCGCAGCGCGCCGACGGAGTCCTCGAAGGGCACGGTCGGGTCGGGCTTGTGCAGCTGGTAGAGGCCGATCGCCTCTACGCCGAGCCGCTTCAGGGAGGCCTCGGCGGCCGCCTTGAGATGCCGGGGCGAGCCCGTCACCGTCCAGCTGCCGTCGGCCGGGCGGCCCCGGCCGCCCTTGGTGGCCACGAGTACGGCGTCGGTGCCGCCGCCGTAGGTGGCGAGGGCGCGGGCGAGGAGGAGCTCGTTGTGGCCGGGGTCCTGGCCCGGCAGGTGGTAGGAGTCGGCCGTGTCCAGCAGGGTCACGCCCGCGTCCAGGGCCGCGTGCACCGTGGCCAGGGCGCGTCCCTCATCGGGCCGGCCCTCGATCGACAGCGGCATGGCGCCGAGCCCGACCGTGCTCACCTTCAGTCCGCCAAGGGTGCGGTACCGCATGTCAGTCGTCCCTTCCGAGGGTCTCGGCGACGGCCTTCGGCAGCCACTGCCGTACGTCGCCGAAGGCGAAACCGAGCCGCGTGGCCCGGGAGTTGTCCATGCCGTAGCGGCGGCGGAAGGCGAAGGGGGAGACCTCGCCGGTCTCGGTCACCTCGAACACCGCCGCGCCGCCGCAGAGTTGTGCCGCCACCGCCGTACTCAGCTCGTCCAGTGCCAGCAGGCCGTGGGAGGCGGCGTTCACCGGGCCCGTGAAGTTTTCGCCGGCCGCCCAGAACAGGAAGTCGGCGATCTCCTCGACGTGGATGTACGTCGCCGGGTGCGTGACCGGCGGTACGGCGACGGGGGCGCCGGTGCGGATGCGGTCGGCGTAGTGCTGGAGGCGGCCCGTGAAGTCGTCGTCGCCGCCGAGCACGTGGGCCACCCGGACGGACGCGAACGGGAACGCGGGGTCCTTCGTGAACACCGCCTCCGCCTGCCGCTTGCCCTCGCCGTAATGGGACTCCAGGAACCCGGGGTCGTCCCATGGCAGTTCCAGGTCCACGGCGGCCGTCGCCGGGTCTACCGCGCTCTCCGGCACCAGCTCCTCGGAGTCCTCGTGCTCGTACACCTCCACCGTCGAGGTCATCACGTAGCGGCCGGTGCGTCCGGCGAAGACGCGGCGGGCGACGGCCGCCTGGCGCGGGGTGTAGCAGACCTGGTCCAGGACGACGTCGAACACCCGGGTGCCGACGGCCTCGGCCAGGGCCCTTTCGTCGTCGCGGTCGGCAATCAGATGCACCACACCCGGCGGCGGTGGGGACGAACCCCGATTCAGGACCGTGACCCGGTCGCCGGCCGCCACCAGACGGGCGATCAGCCGCTTGCCGAAATAGCGGTTGCCGCCCATGACCAGTACCTCTCGCGCCCTTTTCATGACCATAATTCTCCGGGCGTGACATCCGTTCCTGAAGGGGGAGACATGGGAGATACGGTCGCCGCACCGAAAGAACAACGGCATCTGCGGGCCATCACCAACGAAACACCAGTGGCCTTCGACGCGGTGGACCGGCAGCTCCTCGAACTGCTGCAGACCGACGGGCGGATCAAGCTCAGCGAGCTGGGTCGGCGGATCAGCCTGAGCCCGGCGGCCGTGGCCGAGCGGGTGCGCCGGCTGGAGGCGGCCGGGGTGGTCGAGGGATACGGCGCGCAGGTCGCGCCCGCTCGCCTCGGCTACGGCATCCAGGCCTTCATCCGGGTCAACCCGCACGGCGGCTACACGCTCAAGCACCCGAGGACCCTGGAGCTGCTCGACCGCCCGGAGATCACCGAGGTGCACCACGTCGTCGGGGAGGACTGCTGGATCCTCAAGGTCACCGTCACCGACACCGTGCACCTGGAGGACGTCCTGGAGCAGACCTCGGCGCTGGGCCGTACGACGACCTCGATCGTGCTGTCCTCACCGGTGCGCCGGAAGCCGCTGCTGCCACCCGTCTTGCCCTGACGCCGACGTCAACACCTACGGTCGTGTGCATGCGAATCGGCGAGCTGGCCGCACGGGCCGGGACCACCACCCGCACCCTGCGCTACTACGAGGCACGGGGGCTGCTGCCCGCCCGGCGCGACGACAAGGGACACCGCACGTACGACGAGGCCGACGTCAGGCTGCTCCGGCAGATCCGGACGCTGCAGGACTTCGGGTTCGACCTGGAGGAGACGCGGCCGTTCGTGGAGTGCCTGCGGGCCGGGCACCCGGAGGGCGACTCCTGCCCGGCCTCCCTCGTCGTCTACCGGCGCAAGCTGGACGAGCTGGACGCGCTCATCGGGCAGCTGACGGCGGTGCGGGAGCAGGTCGCGGGGCAGCTGCGGCGGGCCGAGGTGGCCCGGGACGAGCTGGCCGCCGAGGCGCAGGTTCCGGGGGGTCCGGAACCCGCATGCGAACTGGGAGGGCTGACGCTGTGAGTTTGGTGAGCGGACTGGCCGAGGTGACGGACGCGGACTTCGAGGCGGAGGTGATCGGTGCGGACCTTCCGGTGCTGGTGCAGTTCACCGCCGACTGGTGCGGGCCGTGCCGGCAGCTGGCGCCCGTGCTGAAGGACATCGCCTTCGAGGAGGGCGACCGGCTGAAAATCGTCCAGATCGACGTGGACCGCAATCCGTCCACGACGGTCGCCTACGGGGTGCTGTCCACGCCGACCCTCATGGTCTTCCGGGACGGTGAGCCGGTGCGGTCGATGGTGGGGGCCAGGCCCAAGCGCCGGCTGCTGGAGGAGCTGGCCGACGTGCTGTGACGCCGTGCGGTAAAGCGGGACCGCTCACGAAAAATCCCCCGAGCAATTGCGCTCGGGGGATTTCTGTGCGTATATTCAGTGGTTCGCGACTTCAATTCGGAGTAGTCGCGGAGAAGTTCAGTGAGCACAGTATATCCGGGCGGGAGCGGAATTGTCAAACACCGAATTTCCAGATGATGAATTGCGCCACGAGCAGGAATTCATCGACGGACTGTACGCGCGCGTGGACGTGCTGCGCGGGGAGGCCGAGACCTCGGTCGCGGGCGCGCTCGCCCAGGGCGACAAGCCCATGCAGGCCCGGCTGGAGCGGGACATCCTGGTCGCCGAGCGCTCGGGGCTGCTCGCCGCGCTGAACGCCGTCGACGGCTCGCTCTGCTTCGGTCGGATCGACCTTTCCCCCAAGCTCCCGACTTCGCTCGAGCAGGGGGGACCCCCATCCGCCGCGGTCCACCACATCGGCCGGATCGGGCTGCGCGAGGACGACGCCGAACGCACCCCCGTCCTCATCGACTGGCGCGCCGACGTCGCCCGCCCCTTCTACCTGGCCACCGGTCACACCCCGATGGGCCTGCGCCGCCGCCGGCACATCGCCACCGAGGGCCGGACGGTGACCTCGCTGCACGACGAGATCCTGGACCTCGGCGACGCCACCCGCACCGGTCACGAGGACCCGACCGGGGACGCCGTGCTGCTGGCCGCGCTCAACTCGGCGCGCACCGGCCGGATGAGCGACATCGTGCAGACCATCCAGGCCGACCAGGACCGCATCATCCGTGCGCCGCACCGCGGGGTGCTGGTCGTCGAGGGCGGCCCCGGCACCGGCAAGACGGCGGTGGCGCTGCACCGGGCGGCCTATCTCCTCTACGAACACCGGGAGCTGCTGGCGCGCCGTGCGGTCCTCATCGTCGGCCCCAACCCGGCCTTCCTCGGCTACATCGGCGAGGTACTGCCCTCCCTCGGCGAGACCGGCGTGCTGCTGGCCACGGTCGGCGAGCTGTTCCCCGGCGTGCAGGCGACGGCGACGGACGGCCGGGAGGCGGCCGCGGTGAAGGGCCGCGCCGACATGGCGGACGTGCTCGCCGAAGTCGTGCGGGACTGGCAGTCGCTGCCCGACCCGGTGATCGCGATCGAGCACGATCGCGAGATCCTGATGCTCGACGACGGCCTGGTGAAGGTCGCCCGCGAACGCACCCGCGCCGCCAAGCTGCCGCACAACGTGGCCCGGGAGCACTTCGAGGGCCACATCCTCAACACGCTCACCGAGCTGTACGCCGAGCGCGTGGGCACCGACCCGTACGACGGCAGCAGCCTGCTGGACGCCTCCGACATCACCCAGATCCGCGACGAGCTGGCCGAGAACCCCGAGGTCTGGGCGGCCATCGAACAGTTGTGGCCGCGCCTGACGCCGCAGCGCCTGGTCGCGGACTTCCTCGCCGACCCCGTGGGCTACGTCTGCGACGACGACGCGGCCGCCATCCGCCGACCGGTGACCCGGGAGTGGACCGTGGCGGACGTACCGCTGCTGGACGAGGCGGCCGAACTGCTCGGCGTGGACGAGCGGTGGGCGCGGGAGCGGGCGGAGCGGGAGCGGGAGACGCAGGTGGCCTACGCGCAGGGGGTGCTCGACGTCTCCTACGCCTCCCGCACCTACGAGTTCGAGGACAAGGAGGACGGCGACCCTGACGGCTCCGAGGTCCTGTCCGCGCACGACATCATCGACGCCGAGCGGTTCGCCGAGCGCCAGGAGGAGGCGGACCACCGCAGCGCCGCCGAGCGGGCGGCGGCCGACCGGACCTGGGCGTTCGGGCACATCATCGTCGACGAGGCGCAGGAGCTGTCCCCGATGGCGTGGCGGCTGCTCATGCGGCGCTGCCCGACCCGCTCGATGACCCTGGTCGGCGATCCGGCCCAGACGGCGGAGGCGGCGGGCGTCGGCTCCTGGTCGAAGATCCTTCAGCCGTACGTCGAGGACCGCTGGGAGCACACGCGCCTCGGCGTCAACTACCGCACGCCCGCGGAGATCATGGAACTCGCGGCAGCCGTCGTCCGCGCCGAGAACCCCGACTTCGAACCCCCGAGTTCGGTCCGTTCGACCGGTGTACGGCCCTGGGTGCGCGCCACCGACGACCTGCCCGGCGCCGTCGCCAAGGCCGTCGACGAGCTGACGCCTTCCCCCAAGCTCTCGGCTTCGCTCGAGCAGGGAGGTACTCCCAAGGGCCGGCTTGCGGTCATCGCCCCGCGTCACCTGCACCGCAAGCTGGCCGCACGGCTGGACGGAGTGACGGCGGACGCCGAGCCGGACCTGACCCGCAGCGTCGTCCTCCTCGACCCCCGCCAGTCCAAGGGCCTGGAGTTCGACTCGGTGCTGGTCGTCGAGCCGGGCCGGTACGGCACCAGCGACCTGTACGTGGCTCTGACCCGGGCGACCCAGCGGCTCGGCGTGCTGCACACGGGGCCGTTGCCGCGGGGCCTGGCCGAAGCGGTGGCGGACTGACGGTGCGGACGCCGGAGGGGCTGGACGCATCAGCCCCTCCGGCGTCCGGGCAGCGGACTAGGCCGGCCGCAGCCAGACCGTAGCCAGCGGAGGCAGGGTCAGCCGGATGCTCGCCGGACGCCCATGTGCGCCCTGCGGCTCCGGTTTGACCGGGTCGGGGTGGACCACGTCGCTGCCGCCGTAGCGGGCCGCGTCCGTGTTGAGCACCTCCAGCCAGGCCGGGACGTCCTCGGGGACGCCGATGCGGTAGTCGTGGCGGACCACGGGGGCCAGGTGGGAGACGGCCAGCAGCGGGGTGCCGTCGGCGGAGTGGCGCAGGAACGCGAAGACGTTGTCGTCCGCCGCGTCCCCCGTGATCCACTGGAAGCCCGCAGGGTCGGTGTCGCGCTGCCACAGGGCCGGGGCGGCGCGGTAGCCGGCGTTCAGGTCGCGGACCAGGTCCCGGACGCCACGGTGGTCCGCCTCCGCGCCGTACGACGGGTCGAGCAGCCACCAGTCCGGGCCGTGCGCCTCGGACCACTCGGCGCCCTGGGCGAACTCCTGCCCCATGAAGAGCAGTTGCTTGCCGGGATGGGCCCACATGAAGCCGAGGTAGGCGCGGTGGCCGGCCCGCTGCTGCCACCAGTCGCCCGGCATCTTGGAGACCAGGGACCGCTTGCCGTGCACGACCTCGTCGTGGGAGATCGGCAGCACGTAGTTCTCGCTGTACGCGTACACCATCGAGAAGGTCATCTCGTGGTGGTGGTACTTGCGGTGGACGGGGTCGTGACCCATGTACTGGAGCGAGTCGTGCATCCAGCCCATGTTCCACTTCAGGCCGAAGCCCAGACCGCCGAAGCCGCTGGGGCCCCGGTGGTGGGTGGGGCGGGTGACGCCGTCCCAGGCGGTGGACTCCTCCGCGATGGTCACCACCCCGGGGCAGCGGCGGTACACGGTGGCGTTCATCTCCTGCAGGAAGGCCACCGCGTCCAGGTTCTCCCGGCCGCCGTGCTCGTTCGGCGTCCACTGGCCGGGCTCGCGCGAGTAGTCGAGGTAGAGCATGGAGGCCACGGCGTCCACCCGCAGCCCGTCGATGTGGAACTCCTCGCACCAGTACACGGCGTTCGCCACCAGGAAGTTGCGCACCTCGCGGCGGCCGAAGTCGAACTCCAGGGTGCCCCAGTCGGGGTGCGCGGCCCGCAGCGGATCGTGGTGCTCGTACAGCGGACGCCCGTCGAACTCGGCCAGCGCCCAGTCGTCGCGCGGGAAGTGCGCCGGGACCCAGTCCATCAGCACGCCGATGCCCGCCTGGTGCAGCCGGTCCACCAGGTACTTGAAGTCGTCCGGGGTGCCGAGCCGGGCCGTCGGGGCGTAGAAGCCGGTGACCTGGTAGCCCCAGGAGCCGCCGAAGGGGTGCTCGGCGACCGGCATCAGCTCCACGTGCGTGAAGCCCATTTCCGACACATACGCGGGGAGTTGGTCGGCAAGCTGGCGGTAGGTCAAGCCGGGCCGCCAGGAGGGAAGATGGACCTCGTACACGGAGAACGGCGCCTCGTGCACGGGCGTGTCCGCGCGATGGGCCATCCACTCCGCGTCGCCCCACTCGTGGTGCGAGGCGTGCACGATCGACGAGGTGGCCGGCGGGACCTCGGTACGGCGGGCCAGCGGATCGGCGCGCAGGGTGCGCGAGCCGTCCGGGCGGGTGATCTCGAACTTGTACAGCTCGCCCTCGCCGATGCCCGGCACGAACAGCTCCCACACCCCCGAGGAGCCCAGCGAGCGCATCGCGTGTCCGCCGGCGTCCCAGAAGTTGAAGTTCCCCGCGACGCGCACGCCCCGCGCGTTCGGCGCCCACACCGAGAACCGGGTGCCGGTCACACCCCGGTGGGTGATGACGTGCGCGCCGAGCACCCGCCACAGCTGCTCGTGCCGGCCCTCGCCGATCAGGTGCAGGTCCAGTTCGCCGAGCGTGGGCAGGAAGCGGTAGGCGTCCTCGGTCTCGTGGACGGTGCCGTCGTACGTCACGAGCAGCCGGTAGGCGGGGACCTCGGTGAGCGGGAGCAGCCCCGAGAAGAAGCCGTCGCCGTCGTCGTGCAGGTCCGCACGCAGGTCGCCGGAGACCACGGTGACCGCCTGCGCGTAGGGACGGAAGGCGCGGAAGGCGACCCCGCCCGGGACCGGGTGGGCGCCGAGGACGGCGTGCGGGTCGTGGTGGGCGCCGTGCAGCAGCCGCTCGCGGTCACCGGCGTCGATCGCGGGGGAGACGGCGACCTCCTGAGGGCGCTCCCGGGCGGGCGGTTCGGGCTTGCGGGCGCTCGGGATCACGGCGGCACCGGTCTTCGCGGCAGAGCCGGTTTTCTCGGCAGCACCGGTCGTCTCGGCCGCGGCCTTCTTCCCGGCCTTGGTCTTCTGGGCCGTGCTCTGCTCTGCTCTGCTCTGCTCGGCCTTGCTCCTGCCGGACTTGTTGTTCTTCGAGGTGGCTGGCTTCTTGGACGTCACGGACGGGTCTCCCGGGCGAGGGTCGGGTCGGTCGCGGCGAGGCGGCGCACCGCGGCAAGGGGTACGGGCAGCCAGTCGGGGCGGTGGCGGGCCTCGTAGACGACTTCGTAGACGGCCTTGTCGGTCTCGTAGGCCCGCAGCAGTACTGGATCGGTGCGCGGATCGCGGTCGGTCACCTCCGCGTACCCGCAGCAGTACGCGGCCCGGCAGCGCTCGGCCCAGCCCGGCGCGGGCGGGCTCACCGAGCGGGCGGCGTAGTCGAAGGAGCGCAGCATCCCGGCGATGTCCCGCACCGGCGGCTGCGGCAGGCGCCGTTCGGCCAGCGGCCGGGCCGGCTCGCCCTCGAAGTCGATCAGCGACCAGGCGCCGGACGGCGAGCGCAGGCACTGGCCGAGATGCAGGTCGCCGTGGATGCGCTGGGCGGTCCAGGTACGCCCCTCGGCGGCCTGCTCGTCCAGTGCCGCATAGGCGGAGCGCAGCCCCTGCTCGTACGGCCCGAGCGCCGGCACCGCCTGGACGGCCGACGTCAGCCGCTCGGTCATGCCGTCCACCAGCAGCCGCAGCTGGGCATGGCCCAGGGTGACCGTCGGCAGTGCCTGGGCGAGGGCGGTGTGCACCTCGGCTGTGGCCCGGCCCAGCGCCCGGGCCTCGGCGACGAAGTCCTCGCCCTTGGCCAGCTCGCGCAGCGCCAGCTCCCAGCCGTCGGCGGCGCCGCTCACGAACGGCTGGAGCACGGCCAGGACGTACGACGCGTCGGCCTCGTCGGCGGGCTCGGCCCGCAGCCACGCCGTCGGCGCGGGCACCCGGGCGCAGCCCTCCCGGGCCAGGGCGCGCGGTAACTCCAGGTCGGGGTTGACACCGGGGACCACCCGGCGCAACAGCTTGAGGATGAACGTATCGCCGTAGACGATCGACGAGTTGGACTGTTCGCCGGTCATCGGACGAGCCACCAGTCCCTCCCGGATCTCCTGGTCCGGGTCCCGTTCGAACCGAAGCCCGCCGACGCGCGCCTGGGTGCGCAGGGCCTCCAGGAGAACGTCGGCGGGCCGGGGGTCGTACAGGGCCTCGTACACCGTGCGGCCGGCGAGCGGGCCCTCGGCCGCATGTCCGATGAGCGCGGGCGCCAGCCGGGGCGGCAGCGCCTCGCGCACGCCTATCAGCAACTGGTAGCAGTCACCGGGGTGCGGCGGTGCACCGAGCGCGGGTGGCTGGTGGACGCGCAGGAGCAGGTGGTAGAGCCCCAGCCGGCCGTCGGGGGGCAGCAGTTCGGTGGCCGCCACCTGGGTGAGCCCGGTGACCGGGCGGCCCTTGCCCGCGAACCAGCGCTGTCTGGGCAGCCACTCGCGCAACAGGGGTTCGAGTGAGGCGAGGAGGTGACCGGAAATGGGAGTGGTGCCGGAAGGGGTGACCGTATCCGCCATGGGCGTCATGTCCTTTCCCCGGGTCGTCGGGGTGTGACTGATGGGTGCCCCGGGTGGGACGGCGGAAACCGGCCGCCGTCCCACCCGGCCGGGCTATGCCAGGTCCCGGCGCAGCCGGAACCAGTAGAAGCCGTGGCCCGCGAGGGTCAGCAGGTAGGGCAGTTCACCGATGGCGGGGAAGCGCACGCCGCCGATCAGCTCGACGGG